>NZ_CAWVCU010000097.1:0-16906 GCF_963927765.1 uncultured Agathobaculum sp.
TAAAATAAGTTGTTTTGCCAACGGGGTACATTATATATCAGTTAGCAAAAGCTTACCAGAGGGAAAATTTGCATAGAGTTCCATAACAAATCGTTATAGCATACTTTTCGACTTACAGCATTTTGGAAAAATGCTCAACAATCCATTTTGCCTGTGTTGACAGCGTGCGCTCTGGATTGAATACATAGCCCAACTGCAAAAACGGTTCACAGCCGTTAATGGAAAGCGGCTTAATGGTATACTGTGCATACGGTTCATGCATAAAGTCCAGTCCCAGACTGCATACATCCGAATGCAGCAAAAGGTCGATCGTGAGATGATCACTGTTGCTATATGCAACATGATTTAGCTTTTCGTTATCGATCACACCCATACTGACTCTTTCCAGATGATGCTCCATGGAGAAAAAATCCCGCACACCACGCACAAATTTTAGATTTGACAAATCTTCAAAATCAATACTGTCCATATGATAAAGCGGGTGATTCGGTCCGACATAAACACAAATTTTTTTGACATCCTGCGGAGCAAATACCAGATTCTTATGTGACAGAATATGCTGAAATGTTTGCACCTGCTTAAGCGCAACATAGACAATTCCAATCTCAGATACCCCTTGATGCACATGATCGGTGATTTCTTCAACACTTCCCTCATGATATTCGATGCGGAATTTGGTGTCCCATGTCTTGTAAAAGTCCACCAACAGGCGGGAAATCATATTGCTGGGATAGGTGGATAATCTCAAGCTGTTATGTGCATCCGGAAGCGTCAGCCCAGAAATCGTAGCTGCCGTTTTTAATATTAGATTGGCATATTCCAGAACGCGCTCGCCATATGCAGTCGGACGAACCCCTTTTCCGCTTCGTACCAGCAGTGGTCGTCCCAATTCATGTTCCAACATGCGGATGGTCTTGCTTACATTTGGCTGCGACGTATACATGCATGCCGCTGCCTGTGACAGACTGCCTTTTTCACAAGCCACCACAAAAAATTCCAGTTGTTTGATATCCATGCATACACCTCATATTACGCAGTTAGCTAAAGCTAACCACAGTATACTATATTATGTGCTTCTTCGCAAGGCGCCAAAACATGTGAATCAAACAACTAAAAAACCGGCTGGTTCATTCCAGCCGGTTTTGAAAACTCCTTATACAGTTAATACGGAAGATATATATTTTCTTGGATCAAAACTGTTTTTTCTTCCATTTCAACAAAAATGCAGAATTTGAAATCACAAGAATCGATCCTGCGTTATGTACCAGCGCGCCAACGACTGGCCCCAGCATGCCACTAATTGCAAGAACAATTGCCAAAAAGTTCAGCACCATGGAAAAGCTCATATTGCATTTGATGGTTGTCATCATTCGCTTTGATAACGCAACAAGATGCGGCAGTTCTCTGACCTCATCATCGACCAGCGCGATATCCGCGGCATCCACCGCAATATCACTGCCGACACCACCCATCGCAATCCCAACCGCCGCCTTTTTCAGTGCAGGCGCATCGTTGATGCCGTCGCCGATCATGCACACCTGCTTGCCAGCACGCTGATATGTCTCAATCGCCTGCAATTTATCCTCCGGCAGGCAGTTCGCCCTCACCTGTCCGATTTGCAGCTGCGCAGCAATCGCCTGTGCGGCATTTTCATGATCACCCGTCAACAATACCGGCTCAACATGCAATTCGGCCAGAGCATGAATCATGTCTGCGCTTTCTGCGCGCAGCGTATCAGACAGAACGATCAGACCAGCGAACGCAGCGTCAACAGCGACATACGTCACGGTACATCCCTGAGCAAGATAGGTTTCTGCTGCATCCGATTCCGGCAGCGCTACACCTTGTTCAGATAAGAGCGCTAAATTGCCGGCAAGCACGATTTTGCCTTCGATGCTGGCGCATACGCCGCGCCCTGGGATCATCCGAAAATCCGAAACTGCAGCCAGTTCCTCCGCCACAGTCTGCTTATAGCATCGCACGATCGCTTTTCCCAATGGATGTTCGGACATCAGCTCTGCGGACGCAGCCAAGCGGAAAAGCTCCGTATCCTCCTCCCCACCGGATGCATTTTTAACAGCTATGACCTCCGGCGTGCCATGTGTCAGCGTACCAGTTTTATCAAATGCAATAATGCAGGTTTTCGACAACCGTTCAAGCGCATCTCCTTCACGAACAAGAAAACCGTGCCGGGTCGCGTTGCCGATTGCAGCCATGATCGCTGTTGGTGTTGCAAGAACCAGAGCACAAGGACAGAACACAACCAGAATGGTCACTGCACGGATGATCTGTCCGGAAATCAACCAGGTCAGGGTGGCAGCCGTCAATGCAATGACTACAATCCAAGTCGCCCAACGATCGGCAATGCCAACGATCTTCGCCTTACCCGCATCCGCGGACTGCACCAATCGAATCATACGCTGAATGGAGCTATCCTCGCCAACTCTGGTAGCACGCATCTCAAAAGCGCCGAACTGGTTAACCGTACCGCTCGATACTTCATCACCAACGGTTTTATCCACCGGCAGCGACTCGCCAGTCATGACCGCCTGATTGATTGAGGTCTGTCCGGATACAATCACACCATCCACCGGCACACTCTCGCCTGGCAGAACGCGGAGCAGATCATCGACCTGTACCTGTTCAGCGGGAATCACCTTTTCAGTACCTTTTGCCAGAACACGCGCAGTCTGCGGTGTCAAATGTACCAGTTTTTCAATGCCTGCACGCGCTTTTGCAACTGTCATTTCTTCCAGCAGTGCACCGAGCTGCATAATAAACGCAACCTCACCTGCTGCAAAAATCTCCCCAATGCAGAGCGAAGCGATCAGCGCGAGCGAAACCAGCACATCGGCTTTGATATCAAACGCAGTCACCAGACCAATCACAGCTTCCAGAATAATCGGAATACCACATAGGATAATCGCAATCCAGGCCATGTCTAACGGAAACGGACTCCAGCCGATCAGGCTGGCAAGCACAGCCAAACCGGATAGGATGAGCAAAACCATATCTTTGCGGATGCCACCCCATCCCAACAGTTCTTCCAACTGCTCTAATTTATTCTTCATTGCAATCCTCTTTTCTATACCATAAGGGGTATATGTTTATTATACCCATATGGGTATATGCTGTCAACAAAAAAAGCAGCCGAGCCGGCTGCTTAATCTGTGCATGGATTTACCCCATATTGGAAAACCGCTCAACTGCTTTGGTGAAGCTTTCGATCGTCTTGTCCGCATCTCCATGCTCAATTCCATCGCGGACACAATGCTTGATATGACCTTCCAGTACCACTTTTCCGCAGCCATGCAGTGCAGATTTCGCTGCATTAATCTGCGCAAGAATATCCTCACAAGGGATATCCTCATCGATCATACGATCAATGGCCTGTACCTGTCCTATGATCTTTTTCAATCTTCGGTGCAGGTTTTCTGCATCCATGCATTGTTTCATTGCTGCGCCCTCCATACCTATAGATGTATAAGCAGGCTTAATTATACAATGCGTTTCTACACCTGTCAACTTTCCATCTCATTTATTCAGCCGGAATCAGACCGTATAGAATGTTTTAGACAATCTTTAGCATTCTATATCATTTTTGTCTCATTTTTCTTGACATCCATTATTTGCGTAACTATAATAGCATCAGTTAGCAAAAGCTAACTAAAATCGAAAAGGAGTGATTTATATGTCATTGATTCAAAAAGAAATTGCCGATTTTTCTGTTCAGTGCTATCAAAACGATAGCTTCCACACGGTCACACGTGCGGACGTGCTTGGCAAATGGAGTGTCTTTTTCTTCTATCCAGCCGATTTCACGTTTGTATGTCCCACAGAACTTGAAGATTTGGCTAACCTGTACGACCGTTTTCAGGAGTGCAACTGTGAGATTTATGCTGTATCCTGTGATACGCATTTTGTCCATAAAGCATGGCATGACACTTCCGAGCGCATCCGTAAAATCCGCTATCCGATGCTGGCTGACCCTACGCATGCGCTGGCACGTGATTTTGAAGTTTATATTCCTGCTGACGGTTTGTCCGAACGAGGTAGCTTCATCGTGAATCCAGAAGGCAAAATTGTTGCCTACGAAGTGATCGCTGGCAATGTTGGCCGTAACGCTGATGAGTTGCTGCGCCGTGTTCAGGCTAGTCAATTTGTAGCTGAACATGGCGATGAAGTCTGCCCTGCCAAGTGGCAGCCTGGTGCAGAGACGCTCAAGCCCAGTATGGATCTGGTTGGCAAACTATAACGAAATTCAAAAATAGGAGGAGTATTTTCATGAACCAAAAACTTGCTGTAAGCTTGAACCAATATCTATCTGATTGTGCAGTCGAATATATTAAGCTGCACAACTTGCACTGGAACATCGTCGGACCTGATTTCAAGCAAGTACATGAGTATTTGGAAACACTGTACGATGGTTTTGCAGATGTGATGGATGCCATAGCGGAGCTGCTTAAAATGCACAATGTGTATCCGTTGGCTTCTCTTAAATCATATCTGAGCGTGTCCACCATTGAGGAACTGGAGTCAGCCGACTACCGATCTTCCGCAGTACTTACTTCAGTGGTGAAAGACCTGCAAAATCTGAAAGATCAGGCGGAACAAATTCGCGCAGATGCCGATGAAGGCGGCTGGTATGACATCGTTTCTGTCATGGAAAATCAGCTTTCCGACTACAATAAAACACTGTGGTTCCTGCAATCGATGGCGAAATGAGCGATGTTATGAAAAATCTGTATGATGTCGTTGTTATCGGAGGCGGCCCTGCCGGTCTAACCGCCGCACTCTATCTAGCACGTGCTCGATATCGAGTGGTTGTTGTTGAAAAAGATCACTTTGGTGGTCAGATCACAATTACCGAACAGGTGGTCAATTATCCTGGCATGAAGGAAACCAGCGGCAAGGCCTTGACCGAGGTGATGCGTCAGCAGGCCGAACACTTTGGTGCTGAATTTTTGTTGGCCGAGGTAACCAAATTGAATCTTTCCGGTGATCTTAAGACCGTACAGACCAGCCGCGGCCCACTTCAGTGTTTTGGTATACTGCTTGCTACCGGTGCACATCCACGTCAGATTGGATTTGCCGGTGAGGATGCATTTCGCGGGCGCGGTGTAGCCTACTGCGCTACCTGTGATGGGGAATTTTTCACGGGTAAAGAAGTTTTTGTTGTGGGCGGTGGCTTTGCAGCTGCTGAGGAAAGCGTATTTCTAACCAAATATGCCAGCCACGTGACAATCCTGATGCGCGGTGCAGATTTTTCCTGTGCAGCTGCTACTGCCGATGCTGCGCGATGCCATGATAAAATCACGATTCTTCCTCATACACAGATTGAGTCTGTATCCGGAGACAGTGCCTTACGTTGTCTGCGTTATCGAAACACCCAAACAGGCAAAATAACTGAAGTGGAGGCAAAAGACGGTGATTTTCTCGGTGTATTCGTTTTTGCTGGATATCAGCCTGCCACTGAGCTGATAAAAAATATCGCACAATGCGATGAACAAGGATATGTGGTAACGGACCACGCACAAAAAACTTCTGTCGATGGACTGTATGCGGCAGGCGATGTCTGTGCTAAACCATTGCGACAGGTGGTCACCGCCGTAGGTGATGGTGCGCTCGCCGCAACTGAATTAGAACGACTGGCTGCTGAGATGCAGCGCAAAACAGGTTTACGCCCGCAACTGCCAACCAGTCGTGTTGCAGTGTCGTCACCTGATAGTGCAACGCAGTCTAGCGCCCCCTTCTCCGCAGATATGCTTGCCCAATTACATACCATTTTTGAGCGCATGTCCTCACCGTTGATACTGCGTTTGTATTTGGATCATTCCCCATTATCGGATGAGCTCCAGCAGTATATGGAAGCACTTGCTGCATCGACCGATTGTCTGAGCGTCCAATATGGCTCGCCGGAAGACGCCGAATATCTTCCTTGTGTTCGAGTATATCGCGAAGACTGCAACTGGACCGGACTTGCTTTCCATGGCATTCCAGGCGGGCATGAATTCACCTCGTTCATTTTGGGGTTATACAATGCAGCCGGGCCAGGACAGCCATTAGAGGAAAAAATACGCGCTGCCGTGCACGCTATTGACCATCCCATTGATCTCCAAATTCTGGTGTCGCTTTCCTGTACGATGTGTCCTGATCTTGTAACAGCGGCACAACATATCGCCGCTGAAAATCCATATATTACCGCACAGGTTTATGATCTCAATCACTTTCCTGATCTGCAGCAGCGCTATCAGGTAATGAGTGTTCCCTGCCTTGTGATAAACGGCAGCGAGGTATTTTTTGGCAACAAAAACATAGAACAACTTATCAGTTTGATTTCTGCATTTATCAAAAATTCTGTTAACAGATAACCACATGATTTCGTATACGAAGAAATCTTTTGCATAAGCTCTCTCTTTCACGCATTAGCGGCAAATATAAAACTATCCATCTTATAAGTAGAATTAAAAATTTAAACGTAGTGATAAGTTTCGCTTTGAAAGCACACAGAACACAAAATGCGTTTACTGTGGTCTGCTATGTGACAGAATCCATGGCAGATACAGTATATGCATTTACCATTACACATTTTTATAGTTGAATTATAATTCTTCATTTTATTATTAATTTGATTTATAATCATTGCAGAAGAAAAAACTACTAGCAGGAGCTGAAGGATTGTCGGTATCCATTCTTTCACATCCATATTCCGACCGTTCCTTTTTTGCTTTGGTGCCAGTCTCACCATGCGGCTCCAGAAACCTACTGTTAACCAACATTATAACGATCAAACTGTATTATTTAAGGGAGGGTTCTATTATGTACGATATTATCATCATCGGCGCAGGTCCGGCAGGTATCAGCGCCGGCATCTATGCGATTAGCCGCGGCAAAAAGACCCTGGTTCTGGAACAGGCACAGGTGGGCGGCATCATCGGTAAAGTCTCTACAGTCACCCATTATACTGCCCTTCAAGTCAATGAGACCGGTGCTACCTTTGCGGCCCGCATGAAAGAGCAGGCACTAAACGCTGGTGTGGAAATCGTTTATGACACAGTTACCAATGTAGAACTGACCAACGATGTAAAAACTATCCACACCAGTAAAGGAGCATATCAAGCCCGCCGCGTGATTCTGGCAAACGGCGGTAGTCCTCGAAAGCTGGGAATTCCCGGCGAAGTCGAGCTTGCCGGCAAAGGTATGGGTCTGAATGCGCCCCGTGACGGAGCTTCCTATACCGGGAAGAACATATATGTAGTAGGCGGAGCTGACGGCGCAGTCAAAGAGGCACTTTATCTGGCCTCCTTTGCAAACAAACTGACCATCATCCATTTCGAGAATCAGCTTGGCTGTATTCCGGAATTTAGTCAAAAAGTGGCTGCGGCTGGCAATATTACCTTGCGTCTTGGTTCGCGTCTTCACGGTGTATATGGTCAGGACCTGGTAGAACGGCTGGAAATATCCAGCGAACAGAACGGTACCATCGAAACGATTGATGATCCTGGCTGTGGTATCTTTGTATATGCAGGCGTTGCGCCCAATACACAGATGTACACACAGCTCGATCTGCAGGACGGCTACATTGTGACAAATGAAAAGATGGAGACCTCTATTCCCGGTGTTTATGCTGCCGGAGATATTCGAGTCAAACAGGTGCGTCAGGTAGCCACCGCTGTATCTGATGGTGCCATTGCAGCCATCAATGCTTCTCTGTGATTTATCTCCATCCTACAAGTTCTTACTCAGACAACACTGTATGGCCATTCGTAAAACAGTTCTAATTATTTCTTGATTTGCACATAAATGCTTGCATGCTGTTAAGAAATGAACCAAAAAGTTCAAACAATAAACAAAAAGACAAATATAAGCTTTCTTTTCAAAAGAAAAGGGATAGGTAATCTCGAGTGTGAGAAAACCTATCCCTTTGTTTTTAATTATGTCATTTTCGTTTGAAAATTTGGAGAAACCTGTTTGACCGCAGCCTAGAAACACATTGATCCCGCTTTGTTTTCCCGTCTCAGGATTCTTTTCTGGTTCTATTTTATTATTAATAAAGCACTTTGCATCGAATCCACGATACAGTTAGGAAAACCGCCTATCACATGTATAATTTCTCCTCTACTTTTAGTTTCTTGGCAATACCTTGAACTCACTTTCAGATTTCTGGTTTTGCTTTGACGATTGAAGTGACTGCATACTCCGTAGGCTAACACCCAGCGTGGAAAGATTATGTAGTGTAGCTGAGGCAGCAGGAGAAATAACTCCGGCCATACCCAGACCGATCAACGCACCGTTGAAACCAATCACAAAGCGATAATTGGAGTGAATACGTGCCATCAGCGCCATAGCGATTCGGCGCAACTGCACCAGTTCCCAAAGGCTGTCTGCAGCAATGGTGATGTCCGCAATCTCCCTGGCAATGGCAGCACCGTCGCTGATGGCAATGCCAGCATCAGCCTCAGACAGCGCTGGAGAATCGTTGATGCCATCACCCACCATCAGGACGATGTGTCCCTTCCGTCGGAGCGCAGCCACAAAATCTGCCTTGTCCGCCGGAAGTACTTCCGAGCGAAACTCCTCTACCCCCACCTGTGCAGCAATGGCCACAGCAGTACGGTGGCTGTCCCCAGTCAGCATAACGGTATTGGTAATGCCAAGCGTTCGGAGTGAGGCAAGGACTGCCTTTGCCTCCTCCCGAAGGGGATCGGAGATGCAAATTACGGCTGCCAGCTGTCCACCCACAGCTAGATACAGGTGAGAATACTCTGGCGGCAGCATATCAAACCGCACCTGATCACCCTCAGGAATGACACAGTTCTCATCTTCAAATACGAAATGGGCGCTACCAATGAGAACCCGCTCCCCATCCACCGTACTGGCAATGCCATGGGCCACCAGATACTCTACTTTAGAATGGTACTCTTCATGTGTCAGACCTCGGCGCTTTGCCTCTTCCACCACAGCGTTTGCCATAGAATGAGGAAAGTGCTCCTCCAAGCAAGCGGCCAGCCGCAGCATTTCCTTTTCGTCTTTCCCTCCGAATGGAACCACCTGCGCCACCTGCGGACAGGCATGAGTCAGCGTACCGGTCTTGTCAAAGACGATGGTGTCGGCGGCCGCCACAGCCTCCAGGAATTTGCCACCCTTGACGGTAATGTGAGCCCGTCCCGCCTCACGCATGGCGGAAAGGACAGCCAGAGGCATAGCCAGCTTCAGTGCGCATGAGAAATCCACCATCAGCACAGAAAGAGCTCTCGCAACATTGCGGGTGAGAACAAAACTCAGTAGGCTCCCGGCAAAGGTATAGGGTACAAGCTTATCCGCCAGATTTGCAGCCTTGCTTTCGGCTTCCGACTTCATCTGCTCCGATTGCTCGATCATGTGCACTATCTGGTCATAGCGGCTCTGGCCGGAAGCCTGCTTTACCTCCAGCACGCATTCGCCTTCTTCCACCACAGTGCCGGCATAAACAGCGCCGCCGGGGCGCTTGGGCACCGGGATAGATTCTCCGGTGAGGGACGCCTGATTGACAGTCACCTCGCCCTCCAGCACCAGGCCGTCCATAGGGATGATGCCGCCGGCGCGGACGATTACAGCATCTCCCGGCTGGATCTGGGATACGGGAACCAATACCTCGCTCTGGGCCGTGCGCAGCCAGACTCGATCCACATTCAGCGACATACACGCCGCCAGATCCGCCACAGATTTTTTCCTTGTCCATTCCTCCAGCAGCTCGCCTACTTCCAGCAAAAACATAACCATTCCAGCGGTGCCGAAGTCCCTTCTGCATGCAGAAATGGAGATAGACAGAGCGTCCAGCAACTCCACTTTGATACGGCGGCGCAGCAGGCAATGCAGTCCCCGCCGCACAAAAGGAATCATGTGCCAGAGGATACGGGCAACCCGAAGGGGCGATGGAAGAAACAGCGTGCAAGCGGCTTTGCCCAAAACCTTGCCCACCAGTTTCTCCTCAAATTCTCTGTTCAATGCCCGGCTGCTGTGAGCAGGCAGCGATGTGGTTTTCTCCGCCTCCTGCCAGGAAAACCGCCGGATGGCATCAAGCACGATTTGGCGGTCACCCTCGTAATACAGAATCACAGCGCAGGTGCGTTCGTGGACTGTGACCTGCCGACACCAGGACTTTTGCTGAAGCCATGCCTCCAGCAAATCCGCCTGAGCGAGCGTCATCTGCTTCTGCCGAATCTTGAGTCGGATACGCCCCCGGCTTTCGTGCAATATGATTGCGTTCATAAGTTCCTCCTTCACGAAAAGAGGGAGCCGCTAGCGGCTCCCTCTGCGGATATCAGGCTTCTTCGCTTTCCAGATTAGCAGCGGCTACTTCCTCCGCTTCTTTTGCCATCCGATCCTCATTCAGCTCCTTGGCAGAGGCCAAGATGTCCGCGGCATTCTCCTGTACCGTAGTCACGGTTCCCATAATCGTATCTTTCATGCGAAGACCAGCGGCCGTAGCATGTACATAGGCCTTTTTGGCATCTTTGCTGGACAACAGCTTGACACCAAAAGAGCCAAACAGCGCACCGCCTGCAAAGCAAGCCAGCTTTGTGTAAACACTCATCGTTATACTTCCTTTCCCTTATTTCCGTTTGTAGCCGGTGACCATAACCATGATCATACAGATCACAGCACCCCAAGCCCAAAATCGATGCTGCTTCATCGCTGTCACTCCTTTTGCAACTTTGGAATGTTTGATTATTATAGCAGAAAACGAAGGAGCTTGTCGCTGTTAAAACGGACGCAAAGTTGCGGTTTCCGACATTTTTCTGTACTGGCCGGGCGACATCCCATAGTGCCGCTTGAACGCAGCATTGAATTGGCTCATCCCCTCATACCCCACAGTTTGAGCAATCTGCTGAATGGGCATCCCAGTGGTACAAATCAGATTCCGTGCACGCTGGAGGCGCTGTTGAATCAAATATGTGTGGATCGGCACACCATAGGTACTGCGAAAGTGTTTTTTCAAAAATGTTGCGGAAAATGAGAACTGTTTGCAAAGAAAAGCAATGGTAATCTTCTCCGACAGATGTTCCTCTAAATAGGTCTTGACCTCCAACATAACAGGAGTCACCGAGGGAGGCGAACCTAAATCACAGCCATATGACAAAGAAGCTTTTGAACAAAGCAGATACAGCAGTTCCACCGACTTAAATACACAGTACCGGTTCTGGGCATCGTCAGGAAGATCGCACATGGTTTCGAAAAACGCCTGCGTCCAGGGTGTTCCAGAGAATGTTATGCAGCCACATTGCGCTTCCATAGCCTTTTTAACATCTCTGGTATCCAGTTTCAGCTCCAGAGCTTGACAGATGTCCTGTAAACTTTCTTTCGCGGACAAGGCGTCTACTGCCACCAGAATCCCACTTAGATTTTTGCTGCACCGGCACGAAATGAGTTGGGAACAATCAGAGATAAGAAATATCCCCGGCGATTCCACTGTTTTCAGTAAACCGTGAGGCAGTTCGACTACAAGCCTTCCTGAACAGCAAAATAACACTTCAAAGTGAAGCGGCTCACCCTGTACCGGAATTTCTTGGAGCGTTTCAGCAGCCTCCGAGCACGCTTGAAAGCGGCAGCTCTGGACGCCCGGCACGCTACTGCTCCAGCAAGCTAAGTGAGCATCAGCGTGCAGTAAGTATTCTTTCAACATGGTTTCACGACCTGTCTATCCATGATCCACATAGCGATTTGCCCTATCCTGCGATACCACGCCGAGGCAGAAAACGAACGCTCTCTGCTCCACAGGGAGGCATCAAAAGGCGATGGCGGAATACTCGTCGACCTGCTCCGGCGAGCACTCACTTTGTTTATCAATAGGGAAGTTTCATGGGGAAAGAGAAAAAATCAGCGGGAGCCTCCCTAAAAGAAGCCCCCCGCATCTTTCATTTGTTACGTGTATTACAGCAACAGTGATCTTGATCCACCTTTTTGGAACTGCAGGAGCATCCATCCGGGCAGCCGATACATTTCTTACCGCTTTTTTTGGCCTTATAGACATACAAAGCGGCAGCTGCAATGATTACAACAAGAATACCAACTAGGATATAGTCGATCATCAAGCGCTCACTCCATTCAGCGCATACTCTTGCTTCAGATCCTTATCTGCCTTCCGACACAGCCAACCCAGAACGGCGGCGAACAAAACCACGGCAATAAGACCAGGAACAAAGCCAACGCCGAAAGAGCCAGTAGTGACCAGGGTACCAATCTGATAGACAAGGAAGCCTACCGTATAGCCGGTGCCCAACTGGAGGCCAATGCCAGCCCATAGCCACTTAGCGCTCTTCATCTCAGAATTCATCGCGCCGATAGCAGCAAAACAGGGAGGCGTGTAGAGATTAAACATCAGGTAGGCCAGAGCGGCAACCTTGGTGATAGCGATAACACCCGCTACCTCAGCACCGGCACCTTCCATCATTTCCAGCGCATCGGTGTCGATGAAGTTCTCCAGACCCACAAAGCACACAGCCAGGGTGCCTACCACATTCTCCTTGGCGATGAAGCCGGTGACGGCAGCGGCAGCCAGCTGCCAGCTGAGGACACCTACAATCGGCACCAGCAGATAGGCAAAGGGGCCAGCGATGGAGGCCAAAATAGAGCTATCGGCGGTCTCGGCCACCTGGAAGCTCCAGTTGAATGTCTGCATAATCTGCACAGCAGTGTTGCACAACAAAATGATGGTGGCAGCCTTTACAATGTAGGCCCAGCCCCGGGCACACATGGCCTTGAAAGCGAACCAGAGAGAAGGTACTTTGTATTCAGGCAGCTCGATAATGAAGAAGGACTTGCGGTTTTTGTAGCCGGCGATCTTATTGACCAGCAGCGCACCCAGGAAGATGAGAATGATACCGGTAAAGTACATGGTGAAACTCACCCAGCCCGCATCATCAAAGAAGGCGCCGGCAAACAGGGCAATTACAGGGATCTTAGCACCACAGGGCATGAAGGGGGTCAGCATAGCAGTGGCACGACGTTCACGCTCGTTGCGGATGGTGCGGCTGGCCATAACGCCCGGAATGGCACAACCAGTGCCGATGACGAAGGGAATCACAGACTTGCCGGATAGGCCCACCTTTTTAAAGATAGGATCCAGAACCACGGAGACGCGGGACATGTAGCCGCAATCCTCCAGCAGTGCAATCAGGAAATACATAATCATGACGAGAGGCAGAAAACCAACCACAGCACCCACGCCGCCAATTATGCCATCGGCCAACAGGGCGGTCAGCAGCGGATTGGCATTGGCCAAGCTGTCCGCCACAAAGCCCTGGAAAGTCTCGATCCAAGCCACCAGGGTGTCTGCAATAAGCGGCCCCACCCAGACCTGAGAAATCTGGAATACCAAGAACATGACCACAGCAAAGATGGGAATACCGGCGAATTTATTAGTGAGAACAGCGTCGATGGCATCCCCTGCTCCCTTTTCGCGAGTAAGTACCTTACGTTTTTCCACTTGCGAAACCAATTGGTTGACAAAGGCAAAACGCTTGCGGTCTGCTTCTTCCACAACCTTCTTATCGGTCAGATCAATGTCGCCCTGAACATAGGGTGCCTTCTGCCCCTTACCCTTCTGCGCCACCGCGGCATCCACCACAGCTTTCAGGCCCTCGGCAACGGTTGAAATCGTTTCAACTACCGGACACCCCAGCTTCGCAGATAGGGCGGCAACATCAATCTTGGTCTGCTTTTTAGCATTGATATCGCTCTTGTTCAGAGCAACCACCACAGGAATCCCCAGTTCCAAAAGCTGTGTGGTGAAGAACAGGCTACGGCTCAGATTAGTGGCATCCACAATATTGATGATGGCGTCAGGATGTTCGTGCTTCACATAGGAACTGGTGATACTCTCCTCCGAAGTGAAGGGCGACATGGAGTAAGCACCTGGCAGATCTACAGCGATCAAATCCTCCGTTCCACTGATATAAGCCTTTTTGATGGGATGTTCTTTCTTTTCCACCGTAACACCGGCCCAGTTTCCTACCTTTTCATTCCGCCCAGTGAGAGCGTTGTACATGGTAGTTTTACCGGAGTTCGGGTTGCCGGTCAAGGCAATACGCATGATATTTCCTCCTCTTTATCTGTGCAATGTATTTTATTCACAGCCCGATAGTTATCCGAAGCTAACCGTCAGACAGAATAAACCCAGCTTTGGAGACATCAAGATATGTGTCTGTACCATAGCAGTTTAGGTCTTATATCTCGATGGCTGAGGCCAACTGATTGTCAATATTATAGCGTCCATCCTTGATAGAGACCACACAGCCGCCTTTCATATGGGATACGACGGTAACCGGTTCTCCTGCGTAGCAGCCAAGAGAAAACAAGAAGGCGTTTAGTTCCTCATCCTCCGTATTGATTTGCTTGATGATATATTCCTGCCCATCCTGAGCATCCAACAATGTCATACCCTTCACCTTCTCAGTTTTGTTTCGTCAAATTACTTAAAAATTAGTTAGCACAAAGCAACTAACATGTCAAAAAATCAGGTTAGCACTCCCTAACCCTTTGATATCATATATCACATGATGAAAAATGTCAAGTCATGCAAAAGAAAATATCGGACTTATACTTACTTTTTAACAAACGCACAATTATATTACAAATTATTTTTCCGATTTGTGCTAAGACAACAATTCCAAAAGGCTTTACCGTGTAATTTTCTTGTTCACCAGCCAATTCCTATGACTTTTATTCGATTCCGTTATGTCGCCAACCTATGCTGCTCGTCTACAACATTAGAATCTTAACCGTCAACTGCCTTTCCGAACACAGATTCCGGATTCTGGGCTTGAGCATTTCTTTCGGAGGCCTAGTTCTCACATGAATCAGTTCAGCACTGCTTCTAAAGTTTGTAGACTCTCAGGAAAATTACTCACTATGGGTTCTTCAATATATCTACTCTAATTGGTAAGTCTCGCCTTTTCTTAACCCACAATTGTTCTGCATGGTATCATGAATTGTTAGGCAATACTCGTAGTGTTCTAATTGCCAATGCGATCTGAAACGGCACTAATGTTGAATTCAATACGCTGCTGAGCCACGAAATAAATTCCAGTATTGTCAAAAGATCAAAAACACTGAGATAATACAATAAATCTCTCAACCTCAGAGCAAATCTCATGGCAGTTGTACAAAGCGTCTTTTGGCCATGTACATTGACAACGAAATAAATATATGCTAGAATCCACATAGTTAGCTTGGACTAACCGCATAGATTCTTTTTGGTGCGTATCAAAATTTATAACAGCTCCACTATTGTTGGATATTTTGCGCTGAGTTTGTAACACATAGATGCAGGTAGACAGGAAGTGATAAGATTGGAAGTAGGCGCGTCATCGGAAGATTATCTGAAAGCGATTTTTATCCTTCAGAAAATGATGGGAACAGTGCGCTCAGCAGATGTCGCACGATACTTGAATGTATCAAAACCCAGTGTGTTCTACGCTGTATCCACCTTGCGAAACAATGGATTTCTCCATGTAGACGATCAACACTTCTTGCTATTAACGAAAGCAGGACGTACAATTGCTGAAAATACGTTTGAAAAACACAAATTCTTTTCCGCGATACTGATTGAAGCCGGCGTTGAACCTAAAACCGCTGAAAAAGAAGCCTGTCGTATTGAACATACAATTAGTACAGAATCTTTTCAACGGCTGAAGCAATTTATAGTAGATCATATCAACAACGATCGCTTTTGATGTGTTCACTAAAGTCAGCATTCCAAGTCAAATGTGTCTTGAAACCGTAAGTAAAATTAAAGTTGATTGCATAAAAAGTTGCTGGAGCTCACGTTGTATTTCTCCGCTTTTTAGGCGTGGTAATCCTGCAATGAAGCCGTATGACTATTAGGGAATACGTCCCCAAAAAGGATATAAAAAGATTGCTGAAAGGATAAGACATATATGCCTCAATTGGGTATTATAGAGGACACCCTTTTCATCCCTATGCTGGGAAGAATCTATGCTAGCGAGCATTGTCCACAGATCCTATACGACCAAAAGGCATTGGAGTTAAAGAAGAAGTTGCCGCGCAATCTGTTAAGGCGGAACCGCCAGAGTCAATATACGATGTTGGCCTCCGCCGTACGCTCTGCCAATTTCGATCGTTATATCAGAGCCTTTCTGGAGCACAAAGCAGACGGGGTAATTGTCCAGCTTGGATGCGGTCTCGAGACAACTTATGATCGCTGTGACAACACGAAGGCACGCTGGTATTCCGTAGACCTGCCTCATGTGCTAGAATACCGACGGGAGCTTCTGCCTGAGCCAGAGCGGGAAACCTATCTTGCTGGGGATGCCTTTGCCGAGGACTGGATCAGGCAGATTCGTGCAGACGTATCAGACGCACCTATCTTCATTACCGCAGGCGGACTATTCCACTATTTTGAGGAAAGCAAGGTTGTTGGACTTTTGCGGATGCTCACAAAGTTTGGTGATATTCAAATTATTTTCGACACTATAAGCAAAAGCGGCATGACCATGATGCGAAGCAAGTACATGAAGCAAGTGTGTCGTGCGGATGTGCCAATGTTTTTCTATGTGGATTCCGCAACAGAACTTGTCAAAAAAATAGGCTGTGGTGTCAGAGTTTTGGCAGAGGCACCCTACTATCGCCATATCCCCCGAAATGGTTTGATGTTGTCCACGAAGATCAGTATGGCCGTCTCTGATCGATTAAACATGGTAAAAATGATACACCTCACCGCCTAAGATATTTGAGATGAATGCCGATTGGAAAATGTCGCAGATAGATAAGGAAATACAAAAACTCTAATATTCATGGCATTACAAAAGTAGAAGTTAAGGGCCTGTTGCAAAATAGGCCAAAGAAAAAAGACAGGCAGGGCAGCCCGAAAAGGGTTGCCTTGCCTGCCTTTTTGCTTTAGGCT
>NZ_CAWVCU010000098.1:0-5701 GCF_963927765.1 uncultured Agathobaculum sp.
GTTCCAGCATCTTATTCACCACCACCTCTATTTTACCTCATACAAATGAAAAAGCCCAGCAATAGCTGGACTTTTTCGACAGACTGAGCGGCGGCACATATGTGCCGCCGCTTTATTTTGAAAGAATCACTTGAAATACTTGACGCCGTTTGCAAAAATCGGCTGGTACTTTTCGCCGTAAATATTACGGCCAACAAAGGGACTGTAACGCTCTGTGTGACCCATCTTGCCGAGCACACGGCCGTCAGGGGAGGTGATACCCTCGATTGCACACATGGAGCCATTCGGGTTCCATGCGATATCCATGGACGGATTGCCTGCAAGATCGGTATACTGGAATGCAATCTGACCGTTCTTCGCCAAATCGTCAATTACATGCTGCGGCGCGACAAAACGGCCTTCGCCATGAGAAACAGCAATAGAGTGCAGATCGCCAACCTCGCAGGAGGACAACCACGGGCTCTTGACCGATGCCACGCGCGTGGTCACATAACGGCTCTGGTGGCGACCGATCAGGTTGAAGGTCAGCGTCGGATCGTCGCCAGTCATCTCGTCGCGGATCTCGCCGTAGGGCACAAGCCCCAGCTTGATGAGCGCCTGGAAGCCGTTGCAGATACCGAGCATCAAACCATCGCGCTTGCCGAGCAATTCATGAATCGCGTCCTTGATGCCGGGGCCGCGCAGGAACGAAGCGATGAACTTGCCAGAGCCATCCGGCTCGTCACCGCCGGAAAAACCACCCGGCACAATGACCATCTGAGCGCGACGAATAGCGTTTTCCAGCTGCTCCGCGCTCTGTGCAAGCGCATCAGCAGAATAGTTACGTACTACGATGATCTCTGCCTCACCACCCGCGTTTTCAACTGCGCGCGCTGTGTCATATTCGCAGTTGGTACCTGGGAACACCGGAATAACAGCCAGCGGCTTTGCCGACTTGACAGCGGGCGCTTTGGTACTGCGCTCGGTATAGGACACAGTGGTAAGATGTTCGTCTACAGCTGCAGCCTTGGTCGGGAATACGCTTTCCAAACGATTTTCAAATGCATTTGTCAGTTCATCCAGCGTGACCGATTCGCCTGCAACAGTGATCTTTTCGTCCGCAGTCGTGCGGCCAACCAGCCAGTAGGCGGGCAATTCTTCCGCCGCTTCGATCAGGATGCCGCCAAAGTTCTTAAGGTACAGTGCTTCGGTCGGGAAAGATTCATCAAACGCAAAACCAATCTTATTGCCCAGCGCCATTTTGCATACACCTTCAGCGATGCCGCCAGTAGACAGCGCCCATGCGGATACAGCCTTGCCGGAAGCAATCAGGTTCGCAACCTCATTCCAGACATGCTTCATGGTCTGGTAGTCGGCAGAACCATCCTGATTGTACGGTGCATCGAAGAAATAAACCGGGTGATCCGCTGCCTTAAATTCAGGCGAGATCAGACGAGACGCATCTTGCGGGGCGATGGCAAAGGAAACCAGCGTCGGCGGGACATCCATATCATCAAACGAGCCACTCATGGAGTCCTTGCCGCCAATTGCGCCGAGGCACAACTCTTCCTGCGCGGTATATGCGCCGAGCAACGCAGAAAGCGGCTTGCCGAAGCGCTTCGGGTCTTTGCCCAGACGCTCGAAATACTCCTGGAAAGTAAGGTAGGCGGTTTCAAAGTCACAACCTGCAGCAACGAGCTTCGCCACCGATTCAATTACTGCAGCTGACGCGCCGAGGAACGGATTCTGCTCGGTATAATAGGGATCGAAGCCGAACGCCATAACAGAAGCCGTCTCACACTGACCATTCTGCGCGGGCATGGTCGCTGCCATGACCTGTGTCGGGGTCAGCTGGTACTTACCACCGAACGGCATAAAGACCGAGTTTGCGCCAATCGAACCATCGAATCGCTCAACCAGACCGCGCTCTAAGCAAATGCCAAGCGTGGATGCATGATTCAGCAGCTTTTCGGCTTCATCCTTGCCCTCCGGCAGGCAGGTGATGGATGGTTCAGACAGGGGAGCGATCTCTGCAGTGACATGCTTGGAACAGCCATTGGTATTGAGGAAATCACGCGAAACGTCTACGATTGTGTTGCCGTTCCACGTCATGCATAAGCGGTTCTTGTCCGTAACCGTCGCGACGACGACCGCTTCAATGTTTTCCTTAGCCGCAGCAGCAATGAATGCATCCACGTCCTTGGCACGCACAACAACCGCCATGCGCTCCTGCGATTCGGAAATGGCAAGCTCGGTGCCGTCCAGACCGTCATATTTTTTGGGAACCGCGTCCAGATTGATATCCAGACCGTCAGCCAGTTCACCAATGGCTACCGATACGCCGCCCGCGCCGAAGTCATTGCAACGGCGAATCATGCGAGTTACGTTGCCGTCGCGGAACAGGCGCTGGATCTTGCGTTCCTCGGGCGGGTTTCCCTTCTGGACTTCTGCACCGCAGGTTTCGAGTGAAGCCTCGGTGTGCTTTTTGGAGGAACCGGTGGCGCCGCCGCAGCCGTCGCGGCCAGTCTTGCCGCCGAGCAGGATAACGATGTCGCCCGCCTCGGGTACTTCGCGAATAACGTTCTCGAGCGGCGCTGCACCGACAACCGCACCGATTTCCATGCGCTTAGCAACGTAACCCGGGTGATAGATCTCATGCACCAAACCGGTCGCAAGACCGATCTGGTTGCCGTAGGACGAATAGCCTGCCGCTGCGGTCTGGCACAGCTTACGCTGCGGCAGCTTATGTTCAAGCGTCTCGCTCAGCGGCACAGTCGGGTCGCCTGCGCCGGTGACACGCATTGCCTGATAAACGTAGCTGCGGCCGGAAAGCGGGTCACGGATCGCGCCGCCAAGACAAGTCGCTGCGCCGCCGAACGGTTCGATTTCGGTCGGATGGTTATGGGTTTCGTTTTTGAACATCAGCAACCAGTCTTCATAATGGCCATTGACCAGCGCCTTTACCTTGATTGAGCAAGCGTTGATTTCCTCGGATTCGTCGATGTTCTTCAGATATCCACGCTTTTTGAGCACCTTTGCACCTGCAGTCGCAATATCCATGAGCGTAACCGGGCGTTTGGATGCCTTTTCTTCACCGTAGACCTCGATGCGTGCTTTCAAATAGCGGTCAAACGCATCCTGCACCATCGGATCGTCAATCTTAGTGCCGTCGATCTCGGTCAGGAAGGTAGTGTGGCGACAATGATCCGACCAGTAGGTATCGACCATGCGCACCTCGGTGATGGTCGGATCACGCTTTTCTTCGTCACGGAAGTATGTTTGTAAGAATTTGAGGTCATCCAAATCCATGGCAAGCCCCATGCCGGTGAGCAGATCATTCAACGCAGACTCATCCATGTGGATGAAGCCAACAACCGAGGCAACCGTCGTCGGAATCGCGTAATCGACCTTGAGGGTCACAGGCTTGTCCATGGATGCTTCGCGTGCCTCAACCGGGTTGATCAAATAGCCGCGGATCTTGTCCATATCGGCATCCGACAGTTCGCCCTCCAGCACATAGATTTTCGCCGCAGCTACCGCAGGACGCTCACCACCGGTCAGCAACTGAATGCACTGAGCACAGGAGTCCGCCCGCTGATCGAACTGGCCAGGCATCGGCTCGACGGCAAGCACAGTATGAGCGCCCGCCGGACGGGGAAAATCCTCATCATAGCACACATCGGCCATCGGCTCAGAAAAAACAATGCCTTTGGCTTTTTCATAGGCTTCGGGGGCCAATCCCTCGGTGTCATAGCGGCAAAGATACCGCACATGTGTCAGGCTTTTGACTTCGAGTAGGTCATGCAGGCTGGAAAACAGGCTGCGCGCTTCGACATCAAAGCCGGGCTTTTTTTCGGAATAACAACGATTGACGCTCATGGATCGTGTCCTCTCCTTCATCAAATAAAAAGATATTTTTATTTTACCTGTTCTGCAAGAATAAATCAATCGGTGAGGACGACAAAATCTGAAAGGATTCGGGAGAATCTCTGTATGTTGTTTGCGGGAAAACAGGTGAGATAGACAAAACACCCTATCTTTCAATAGATCACTGCTTTCTTTCGAACAACGGTGCATGAAAATTGCATAAGAAGCAACCGGAAAAAGGTTTGAAAAAGTGAAAAGATGCGGTATAATGAAACAAAAGGGGAGCGGCATAAGCTGCCGCTCCCGGTATTCGAAAAAGCTGGCGGCGGCACGTGGCCGCGCAAAGCCCGCTTATCATCAAAATATGCCGTGCCCCTGCGTGCGGTCACAGGAGGAAGCAATATGGAAATCAAACTGTCTCCGTCCATTCTCTCGGCGGATTTTGCCAATCTCGAGCGCGATATTAAAATCGCAGCCGACGCAGGCGCCGAATACATTCACGTCGATGTGATGGATGGGCATTTTGTCCCGAATATTACGATTGGCGCACCGGTGGTCAAGGCGCTGCGCAAAGCAACTGATAAGGTGCTCGATGTACATCTGATGATTTCCGACCCCGACCAGTATCTGGACGATTTTATCAAAGCAGGATCAGACATCATAACGGTTCACTATGAGTCCAACGGCGATACTCTGGAGCAGCTCAAGAAGATTCGCGCAGCAGGCATCAAGGCTGCCTGCGTCATCAAGCCCAAAACACCGGCGGAAGTATTGTTCCCGTTGCTGCCGTATTGTGACATGGTGCTGATTATGACAGTGGAGCCTGGCTTTGGCGGACAGGGCTTCATCCCTGAGTGCATGGATAAGATTCGTGCAGTGCGCGCAGAGATCCAAAAGAAAGGTTACCAGTGTGAACTGGAGATTGATGGTGGTGCTAAACTCACCAACACTGCGGATATTGTTGCCGCGGGCGCAGATGTTATTGTAGCGGGTTCTGCGGTGTTTGGCGGAGATATCGCAGCCAACGTTCGCGGTTTCCACGAAGTATTTGCTGAAGGCGTTGCCAAAGCCCAGTGGACGAAATGAGAAAAATTAAAAGCGGACGGTTTCCGCCGCCCGCTTTTGTATGCAATCTTGGAGGATAGAAAATGCATTATATAATTTTTGATGTTGACGGTACATTGATTGATTCCGCACCTGTATATCTACCTGCGCTTGGGCAAGCATTGAACGATCACGGCTATACCCCATCACCTGAGCAGATACAAACTGCATTCGGCATGACCGGTTGGCAGGGACTTGCTTACTGCGGCGTTCCAGAAAATGAATTCGATGCCGTGATGCACAGTTGGGAACAGGAAGCATATCATCACTTGGAGAGAGTAAAGGTCTATGGCGGCATTGTTGATACGCTGCGTGCCCTCAAAGAGAGCGGAAACAAACTGGGCATTGCCACTTCGCGCAATCGTTCCCAATATACGCACGGTGTAAAGCCGCTTGGACTGAGCGAATTCTTTGATGCCGTTGTCTGCTCCGACGATGTAGCAGATCCGAAACCTGCTCCAGACGAATTGTTTGAATGCCTCAAACGAATGGGAGGCACCATTGAACAAGCAATCTTTATTGGAGACAGCGCATACGATATGCAGTGTGCACGTTCGGCCGGTGTCAAAAGCGGATTAGCCTTATGGGGCTGCCATGATCCCGAGAAAATGCAAGCCGACGTTCGGCTGGCACACCCCAGTGAAATCTTGAAAATGTTAAACCAATAATAAAAGGGCCTGTTGCAAAATAGGCCAAAGAAAAAAGACAGGCAGGGCAGCCCGAAAAGGGTTGCCTTGCCTGCCTTTTTGCT
>NZ_CAWVCU010000099.1:0-5550 GCF_963927765.1 uncultured Agathobaculum sp.
AAGTTCTTTTACTTGAATATCAAATGCTTTCGCCCGACCGATGATCTCATCAACCGCGGCGTTTTTTTGTATCACAGGTTCGTCCCCGGCTTCGCGCACCTTGACCTTAATCGGAGCGCCCGCAAGCGCCGCAGCCTGTTCGCGGATCACCTTCATCGTCGGCTCCGCTTTGGCGAGCATTGCCGTGATGCCGTCCTCGCACAGAATGACCAGCGCACCATCCTCCAGCAGCCCCTTCGCGGATACCTTGAGATTGGTATGCGCCCCGGTGTTGATTTTGCCGGTCAGCGCTTCGAGCAGCTGCGTCCATTTCGGCCAAGCAGCCATCTCGACTGCCGTTGCCGCAGGCTTTGCCTGCGGTGCAGCCTGACCCTCGTTTTCCTCCTGCGCCCACAGCGGTGCATCGCTGTCATCCGGCGGAGGCGGCGCATCCGCATCCCCGGGCGGGGGCGGCATATCATCCGCCTGCGGCGCACTTTGCACCGGTACAACCGCAACAGGTACGCCATGCTTCATTTTTTCTTCGAGCGCTTCCACGCGCCCACTCAATGTATCATATTGCTCCGCGCCCAGACTGCACAGCCGCACGGCGCACAATTCCGCCTCCACACGTCGATTCGCCGCACTGCGCATTCGGTCAAGCGCTTCTCCGATCACACGGCTCCACGCAATCAGCGTGGAAGAAGCTAACCCATCACATAATTTTTGCAGGCTTTTGACCGTGTAAGCCGGAGAAATCAACGCAGATACATCGGTTTTGCTGGTCTTTACCAGCAACGCATCGCGAATCAGCCCCAGCATTTGGTCGTAAACCGCCGCCAGATCCCGACCCGCGTTATAATAATCGTCAATCAGCGCAATCGCTGCTGCCAAATCGCCGGTTTTCAGATGCTCGGCCAGCCGGATACCGTCGTCCTGACCGAGAACGCCAAGCGCCGCGGTCACGGTTTGCTCATCCACCGCGCCTGCCGCCGCCGCTCGGTCGAGCATGGAAAGCGCATCACGCATTGCGCCATCTGCCAGCCGTGCAATCAGACGCGCTGCACCTTCGGTCAGTTCGATGCTTTCGCCCGCAGCGACATCCAACAGGCGGCGCGCGATATCCTCCGCGCCGATACGTCGAAAATCGAACCGCTGGCAGCGCGACAGGATAGTTGCGGGCACCTTGTGCAGCTCAGTGGTCGCTAAGATAAACAGCACATGCTCGGGCGGTTCCTCGAGCGTCTTGAGGAGCGCGTTGAACGCACCGATCGAGAGCATGTGCACCTCGTCGATGATAAACACGCGCTTTTTGACCTGTGCAGGCGTATATCGTGTCTCGTCGCGTAAATCTCGGATGTTATCGACACCATTATTTGATGCCGCGTCAATCTCGGTCACATCGAGCACCGAACCATCTAAAATGCCGCGGCAAGCCGCGCACTCGTTGCACGGATCGCCATTCACCGGATGCTCGCAGTTGACTGCGCGCGCCAAAATCTTGGCGCAAGTTGTCTTGCCTGTGCCGCGCGTGCCGGTAAACAGATAGGCGTGGCTCAGACGGCCGGACTGGAGTTGTGCGCGCAGCGTATCCGTAATATGCTGTTGGCCGATCACGTCCGCAAACGTCTGCGGCCGCCACTTGCGGTACAACGCCTGATACAATGCGCATCTCTCCTTTCCTCTGCCCGCGCGGACATTTCATATACCACAAAAGAGGCGGGCGCAAGCCCGCCTCCCAGCGTTCTCTCCTGCGCGCCAAGCGCGCAACTCATAAAAAGTCCAGCTTTGCCGGACTTTTTATACCTCGACTCAGCCGCCTTGGGCGGCGTCGTTCGGGTATCGAAAGCAGATTTCTACCGGAACCTGCTTTCGTATATAGGGGACTTCTGAAGTCCCCTATATTCTGTTCAGCGCCCCACAAGACCGCACACGGGCAATTCGAAAGCGTACGCCCGGCTGCCTTTCTGCGGTTTGGGCTCAAAATCGGCAGCTCTGCGGCACACGATGGTTTCCGCTTAATGCTGCTCGGTTCCCCGCCTGACATGGTTCACGGTCCTCCGTTGCGCAGTACCGGTCTCTCATCGCCCTGTTGGCAGCTGCCTCGCCGCTCGCACGTCCCTCCTTGCCCGCATCATCCCCGCTGTAGCGGATTGCGGGTGCAGGACACCGCTAACGCCCCGATGTGTGCGGCCTTGTGCGGCGCTGAACAGATATTCGGTTGTTATTTTATGCGTTCCTAGCGAATTTATGCTTCCGGATCGTCAGGCGACGGCGTGGTTTCTCCACCGGTGCCGCCTCCGGTCTCTCCGCCGGTGCCACCGCCGGTTTCTCCACCGGTACCACCGCCGGTTTCTCCACCAGTGCCGCCTCCGGTTTCTCCGCCGGTACCGCCTCCGGTTTCTCCGCCGGTGCCACCACCAGTTTCTCCACCAGTGCCACCGCCGGTTTCTCCGCCGGTATTACCGCCAGTCTCGCCGCCCTCCGGATCGGTCGGCGTCACAGGCTCACCAGTCTCCGGGTCAATCGAAGGATCGTTGGGATCAGTCGGCTTCTCTTCCTCCGGCTTCTTCTCTTCTTCCTTCGTTTCTTCCTCTTCCTCTTCTTCCTTCCAGTCGGTCACGCCAACCTTGGCGAAGTTATAGCTCGTGGTGATGCCCTGATGGCTGCACGTCTCGGTCGGTACTTCATCGTTCCAGAAGCGACCGCTTGCAGCGCGTCCCGCCGAACGGCAAGCGCCGGAAGCAAGCAAACCGGTATCCATACAATAGGTTACCGTGGTGAAATCCTCCGGATGCGAGTCAAACACCAAACCGGAATCGCCTTCGTGCACCTTCTCCATGATGGCCAGCCAGATCGACGCAGCATTTCGACCATACAAGCCGTCGAGCGTATAGTTATGCTCATAACCAACCCAAACCGCAGCCGAATACTGAGGCGTTACGCCGCAGAACCAAATGTCGGTATTGGAGGTTGTCGTACCGGTCTTACCAGCCGTCTGCACGCCGGAGATCTGCGTACCGGACGCAGTACCATACGCCGTGACGTTCTGCAGGCATTCAAGCATGTAGTACGCAGTACGCACATTCTCAAAGCCCAAATCCGTACTCGGGTTGTTTTCCAACACCACATTGCCCTCGGAATCCAGAACCTTGGTGTAGGTGCGCGTACCGCCGTACACGCCTTCATTGATAAAGGATGCAAAGCCGCCTGCCATCTCACGCACGGTCACGCCATCGGTCAGCGCGCCGAGTGCCAGCGGCGAATAGTCAATATCGCTCTTGACCGTGCCGTCCTCATAGGTGCGGCTGCCGACCAGCTGCATGCCCAAGCGCTGGGTCAGGAAGTCATACGACGCCTGCGGGGTCAGCATATCCATTACCTGCACCGCAATGGTATTAACAGAGCTGGTAATACCGCTCTTGATCGTCATGGAACGGCCCGTCGGCATCTTGCCGTCGTTCATCGGCCACGGCTTCCCGTCATCCTGAATATACAACGGCTTGTCGTATACCGTCGTAGAGGGGACGATGATGCCCTTGTCCATCGCCGGTCCATAGGCGGACAGCGGCTTCAACGAGGAACCCGGCTGGCGGCGTGCGTCCGTCGCATACGAGAAGGCCAGATTTCCGGTCTTTTCGCCGCGTCCGCCCGCAATGGCAACGATATTGCCCTGCTTATCCGTGATGACCATCGCGCTCTGCGGCCGTTCGCCGTATTTCTCCGTATTGGGGAACACGGAATCGTCAGCCCATACCTGATCGACAATGTTCTGAATCTCAGGATCAATGGTGGCATAGATCTTCAGGCCGCCCGAGGTGACCATGTTGCTGGCCACAACTTCGGAATATCCCTTTTGCTCCATCAGATCCTTGGTCACATCCTTGATGACCGCATCGGTGAAGTAGGAATAAATATCGCTGATGTCCTGCTGATACTGCTCATAAGGACGATATACCAGCTCGGTTGCAACCGCCTCATCATAAGTGGCCTGATCGATCATGCCCAGCTCCAGCATCTTGCCGAGGATGTTTTCCTGGCGTTCCTTGACCTTTTCCGGATGATTATACGGGTCATAAATAGACGGGTTATTGGTCAGGCCTGCCAAAGCGGCACACTCCGCGAGGGTCAATTCGGATACATCCTTGCCAAAATAGGTAGTCGCCGCCGTTTTTACGCCATAGCAGTTATAGCCGAGGTAGATCGTGTTGAGGTACATTTCCAGAATACGATCCTTGTCCCCAATCTCATCCTCGAGCGCTAAAGCGCGGAAAATCTCGTTAATTTTACGTTTTACCGAATAATCGTCCTCATCGGTGACGTTTTTGATCAGCTGCTGGGTGATGGTCGAACCGCCGTACTGGTCATCACCGACCAGCCAGTTGACCACCGCGCCAAACGTGCGCTTCCAGTCCACGCCGTGGTGCTTATAGAAACGCTCGTCCTCAATGGCAACAACCGCGTTCTTGAGGTCAGTCGGAATATCCTCGCTGTCGACCCAAATACGGTTTTCCATGCCACGAATGGTTTCATACAAGACCTCATTGCCTTGCGAATCCACGGTATAAATAAATGAGTTCAGATCCAAACCGAGCCCCTTGCTCAGGTCGGTTGCAGTTTCCTGTGCGGACGGGTTGATATATGCATGTACATAATACGCAAATGCAATGCCGCAGAAGCAGGCGCAAAGCACACCGATAAGCAGCAGCGTCAGCAGCACCCGGGATATCGCATGCCAGACGCCATGTCCTTTTCTTTTGCCAGTTGCCAATTCGGTTTCCTCCTTGCCCGCCGGATCGATGCCGCGGGTCTTATCAGGTCGGACGTGTAAGCGGTCCCTTTTGTTCCCGATATTCCATAAAATCAGCAGTTTTTTATCTGCTTTCAGTCATTATACCACAGAAGAAAGCATTTTAAAAGCGTCCTTTTCTTCTGCTCTGCGCTGTATGTCACAGTCGCTCGCGGCTATTATACCACATTATTCCGCAAATTCCAAACAATTTTTACATCTGCCCCCGAATACTTTCCATGATTTTGGGAATACTCAAAGAAAATTCCATGGATAGAAGGAGGCCATTTCCATGATGCAAGGACTTTACATGCTGGCCATGCAGCGTGCCAAGCGGCAGCGACGCATCGCGCTTGCCGCCTGTGCAGCGGCGCTTGTCAGCGCCTTTTTCGCTGCGCGCGTCTGGTTTGCCGAGCCGACCGTAGCCGCGACGGCAAGCGCTGAGCCATATGTCGCGCAGAGTGCGGACGGCCGTCTGGTGGTCACGCGCGGCGGGGAGATCGTCGTTCGCACCGATATTGACGTCCGCTCACTACCCTCCGCTGACCGGGAAGCACTCGAGGATGGTATTCTGCTGCCGGACGCGCAGGCGCTCGCCCGTCTGCTGGAGGATTATGGTTCATAAAAACGACGGGCAAATGCCCGCCGTTTTTATGTCCCCGGCATATCCGTTCTATGCCCTGCATACCGTATATCATCAAGGGGGCGTTTACTTATGTTCATCACCATCACCCGCGACACGCTGTACCGCATCGGCGCGGCGGCGGGCGTGTGCGCGCTGC
>NZ_CAWVCU010000100.1:0-13575 GCF_963927765.1 uncultured Agathobaculum sp.
TTGAGTAAGGGAAGTCATAGCTATGAGCGAAAACCAGAAGCAAACAATTTTTTCCGGTGTGCAGCCGTCTGGTAAGCTGACATTGGGGAATTATCTTGGCGCAATTCGCAACTTTGAGCTTTTGCAGGAGGATTACAACTGCATTTATTGCGTGGTTGATATGCATGCAATTACGGTTCGGCAGGATCCGGCGGCGCTGCGCCGCGCAACGCTGGAAGTTTTGGCACAGTATATTGCCTGCGGACTGGATCCGGAAAAGAGCATTTTGTTTATCCAAAGTCACGTTCCGGCTCATGCAGAATTGGCTTGGGTGCTCAACTGCTTTACCATGTTCGGAGAAGCATCCCGCATGACGCAGTTTAAGGACAAATCTGCAAAGCATGCGGATAATGTGAACGTTGGCCTGTTCACCTATCCGGTGCTGATGGCGGCAGATATTTTGCTGTATCAGACTAATCTTGTGCCGGTCGGCGTGGATCAGAGCCAGCATATTGAAATCTGCCGTGATATCGCAAACCGCTTTAACGGCGTGTACCCGAATACTTTCACCATTCCGGAAGGTCGCTATCCCAAGGCGGGAGAGGGCGCGAAGATCATGAGCCTGTCCGATCCGGAGAAAAAAATGAGCAAGTCGGATGAAAACCCCAACGGCTACATTCTGCTGATGGATAAGCCGGAGGACATTATGCGCAAGTTCAAACGCGCTGTGACGGATTCGGATTCCCGCATTGTGATGGATCCGGTTGGGAAGCCGGGTGTATCCAACCTGATTCAGATTTATGCGGTTGCCACGGGTAAATCTATTGCCGAAGTGGAGGCGGAATTTGCCGGCAAGGGTTACGGTGAGTTCAAGCCGGCGGTTGGTGAAGCGGTGGTTGAGCTGCTGCGCCCGATCCGTGAAAAGACCGAGGATCTGCTGCGCAATAAGGATTATCTCGAGCAGGTTTATACAGAAGGCGCGCAGAAAGCGTCTTATTTGGCGCGCAAGACGCTGAGCAAGGTTTACCGGAAGGTTGGCTTTGTGGGACGTTAAATACCGTCTTTAAGGGGAAAAAACGATGCCTGAATATATTGTAAGTGGCGTGATTATTGCTGCGTTTATCGTGGCGGGCGTGTTGTCTTACTTTTTTACGCCGCCTGTCAAGCGGTTCGCCCATAAGGTGGGGGCGATTGATGTGCCAAAGGATGGCCGCCGTATGCATAAGGAGCCGATTCCGCGTTTGGGTGGTCTGGCGATTTTCGGCGGATTTCTGGCCTCTATCTTGATTTTTGGTGAACTGGATCAGACTATGCTTTGCGTGCTGCTCGGTGCATCCATGATTGTCGCACTCGGTATTTTTGACGATGTGCTGGCGCTGGGGGCAAAGCTGAAATTTGTGGTGCAGATCGTGGCTGCTGCCATCCCGGTTTGCGTTGGCGATTTGCAGATTAAGCTGTTTACCAACTTGAATCCGTTTTCGGATACGCCGTATTTTCACTTGGGGATTTTGGCGATCCCGATTACGATTATCTGGATTGTTGGCATCACCAATGCAGTCAACCTGATTGATGGTTTGGATGGCCTTGCCGTTGGCGTGTCCTCGATTGCGGCGATCACTATGCTTGCCGTTGCGCTTTTGACTGGTAATATGGCGATTGCAGTCACGATGGCGGCGCTCGCAGGCGCCTGCATCGGGTTTATGCCGTACAATCTCAATCCAGCCAAGATATTCATGGGGGATACCGGTTCCACCTTTTTGGGATATATGTTGGCAACGGTATCCATCATGGGCCTGTTCAAGTTTTATGCGGTGATTTCGTTTGCAGTGCCGTTCTTAATTCTGGGTCTGCCGATTTTCGATACAGCTAACGCAATCATTCGTCGTGTAGCAGAGGGACGCAGCCCAATGAGCCCGGATCGCGGACATGTGCATCATAAGCTGATCGACATGGGTTTTAACCAGAAGCAGGCGGTTGCTATTTTGTATGCCATCAGCGCAACGCTTGGCTTGACGGCGGTAGTGCTGACTTCGTCGGGTGAGGTAAAGGCGATTGTCCTGCTGCTGGCAGTATTGGCGGCGATTCTGGTCGGCGCCTGTGTCATTTACGGTGCGGAGCACTGGGCAAAGCATCCGAGCGAGCATGAGGAGATAATGCACAGCGAGGAAGAAGCAGATGAGACTGTGCAGACGGCGGCAACAGAGGACGCGGTACAGGAGGATAAGGAACATGAGCAAGATTAAGGTAATGACGGTGTTTGGCACACGGCCGGAAGCCATTAAAATGGCGCCGCTGGTGCATGCGCTGGAGCAGAATGAAAATACAGAGTCGATCGTATGTGTAACGGCGCAGCATCGTGAGATGCTCGATCAGGTGCTGGATATTTTCCATATCAAGCCGGATTACGACTTGAACATCATGCAGCCGCGTCAGACGCTGGCACTGATTACAGAAAAGAGCCTGCATGGATTAGATGAGGTGCTCGAGCAGGCAAAACCGGATATTGTGCTCGTGCATGGTGATACGTCGACGACGTTTGCCGGTGCGCTGGCTGCATTCTATCACAAAATCCCGGTAGGACATGTAGAAGCTGGTTTGCGCACATATGACAAATATTCTCCGTTCCCGGAAGAAATGAACCGTAAGCTTACCGGTCAGATAGCAACGCTTCATTTTGCGCCGACGCCGCGCAACCGCGACAATTTGGCACGCGAAGATATTACGGAAGGCGTGAGCGTGGTCGGCAATACGGTCGTTGACGCGATTCACATCACGGTTCAGCCGGATTTTGCGTTCCGGGATGAGCAGCTCAAAACGCTGGATTTTGAAAACAACCGCGTGGTTCTTGTAACCGCGCACCGCCGTGAGAATTACGGCGAGCCAATGGAAAACATCTGCCGTGCGATTGCGGAACTGTCGGCGGCATATCCGGATGTACACTTTGTTTATCCGGTGCATCTCAGCCCGTATGTGCGCGAGACGGCAGAGAAATTCTTGGGCGGAAACGAATGCGTTCACCTGATCCATCCGCTGGCAGTGGATGAAATGCACAATCTGATGGCGCGCTGCTATCTGATTATGACCGATTCGGGCGGCTTGCAGGAAGAGGCACCCAGTCTGGGCAAGCCGGTGCTGGTGTTGCGCCGTGAAACCGAACGTCCGGAAGCCATTGAGGCGGGAACGGTCAAGCTGGCAGGCGTGGAGCAGGAAAACATTGTCCGCTTGGCGCGTGAGCTGTTTGATGATCCGAATGCATATGCAGCGATGGCGCATGCGGTCAATCCGTATGGCGATGGTAAGACCTCGGCGCGTATTTTGCAGGCGATTGAACACTATTTTGGCCTGCGGTCGGATGGACCGGCTCCGTTTGCACCATGAAGCCGCATAAAAGTCCGTCTACACCCATGCTCGCAGCCATTGGTGCAGCGGTGCTGGTAGGGCTGCTGTTTTTGAGCTATGTGCTTTCTTCCGGGATGCTGCATCGCAAGGACACCGGTATCGTTCTGCAAAGCGGTACGGAAAATGCGCCGACCGTTAGTTCCGGAAGTCAGCTGTTAACCGCACAAAGCGTGGCAGATGTCACAATCGGTCCTGATAACGCGCAAAAAGTCATTGCGTCTTTGACGCGCCCGGAGGCGTACAGCTGCGTCATTGAAAATACGCTGTATTATTCCGGTGGCTCGGCCACACTTCGCTGTCGTCAGTACATGCTGGATGGCATGGTTCGTACGGATTGGTTGACCGAAGCGGGAGCGGTGCAAAGTACGTTGGTGCGTGCAGGAGATACTGCCTATACTTGGGAAAACGGCAGCACAACTTTCTATAAAGGCGCATGGGGTGAGTTTTCAGATGACTCTGCTGCGATGCTGCCAACCTATGAGGATGTGCTGGATGAAAGCATTGTGTTGACAAGTGCTGGCAGGCAGGATATTGATAATGAACCGTGCATTATGGTCGAGTTTGAGCAGGGCGGATACCGCTGTGTATACTATGTTTCGGCGGCCTCTGGTTTGCTGAAAAAAGCATCTTTTTATCAGGGGGAAAATTTGACGCGTCAGGTCGTGGTCAGTAATTTCAAGACCGAGCAGCCGGATGCGGAACTGTTCACATTGCCGAACGGTCAGAAGTTATTGGGAGACAACACACAAAATGATGAATAAGTTACAAATATCAGAGGAAATTCGCGCGCTCGGTCAACAGGCCGAGCGCGAAATCATGCCGTATTTTGCGCGCATTGAAGAAATCTGTGACCGCAATACGGAAAAAGTGCTTGCAGCTTTTGCGAAAAACCGCGTATCGGATAATCTGTTTGCCGGAACGACCGGCTATGGCTATGACGACCATGGACGTGACACGCTGGATCGCATTTACGCCGATATTTTCGGCACGGAGGCGGCACTGGTGCGCATTGGTTTTGTCAACGGAACGCATGCGCTGTCCTGTGCCATGTTTTCCGCCGTTAAGGCGGGGGATACCGTACTTTCCGTGACCGGCCCAGCCTATGACACGCTGCAGAATACGATCACAGGCGATTACTGCGGTAGCATGAAGCAGTATGGTATTGGCTACAAACAGGTCGATTTAGTAAACGGCATGTCTGACTTGCCGGCAATCGTACAGGCGGCGCAGGATCCAAATGTCAAGCTGGTATTTATCCAGCGCAGTCGGGGCTACGCTGTGCGCAAGACATTGTCCTGTGCGGAGATCGGGGAGATCTGCAAGACCGTGCGTGCGGTCAATGAAAACGCGGTCATCATGGTGGACAACTGTTATGGTGAGTTTGTGGAGGACATTGAGCCAACGCAGGTCGGTGCGGATCTGATCGCGGGATCGCTGATCAAAAATCCGGGCGGCGGTTTGGCGCCGACGGGCGGCTACATCGCGGGACGCGCGGATTTGGTGGAAAACGCTTCGTATCGGCTGACCGCGCCGGGCATCGGTGGTGAATGCGGCTGTACGATGGGGCAAAACCGCTTGCTGTATCAGGGACTCTTCATGGCACCGCATACGACGGCACAAGCGCTCAAGACGGCCATTTTCTGCGCTAAGGTGATGGAGCTGCTGGGTTATGAAGTTAGCCCGAAGGCAGAGGAGCCACGGTATGACATCATTCAGACGATTGCATTTGGTGCTCCAGAACTGTTGTGCCGCTTTTGTGAGGGTATTCAAGCCGGTGCGCCCGTGGATTCGTTTGTGACTCCGGAGCCGTGGGCGATGCCGGGCTATGATGACCCTGTTATTATGGCGGCCGGTGCATTTGTGCAGGGTGCGTCGATCGAACTGTCTGCGGATGCGCCCATGCGTGAGCCGTATGTGTGCTATATGCAGGGCGGCCTGACATATTCTTCGGGTAAGGCGGGTATTCTGCTCGCAGCGGAACGCATTCACAATCAGAAGAAGGCATAAGAAAAAGGGACGGTTTTTACCGTCCCTTTTAGTTTACAGGGGAAAAGCGGTTTAGGTTAGGGATTGCAAAAGCTGACACAAAACCGAAAAATCAATGGGTTTGACGATGTGTGCATTCATGCCGGCAGCTTGTGTTTTTGCAATGTCTTCTGGAAAAGCGTTTGCAGTCACAGCGATAATGGGGATGGTTGTGGCATCTTCGCGATCCAGCATGCGGATTGCCTGTGCAGCTTGACAGCCGTTTATGTTCGGCATCTGCATATCCATTAAGATGGCATCAAATTCATGCAGCTGCGACGCAGAAAAGCGCTCGACAGCCTGCTGTCCATCCCAGGCCTGTACCACCTGAACATCGTGCATGGAAAGAATTTCGGTTGCGATTTCCATGTTGATTTCGTTGTCCTCTGCAATCAGCAGCTTTTTGCCGCGCAGATCGAATGCAGATGGTTCGGTTTGCGCCGTTTGCTCCGTAGCCAGGGAGGTGGTTGTGCTTTCCGGTTCGGTAACGATTTGCAGCGGCAGCGTCACGATAAATGTGCTGCCCTGACCCAATTCGCTTGTAACACGGATTTCACCATCCATGCGTTTGACCAAACTATGGACGATCGCCATGCCCAATCCGGTGCCGACAATAGATCGCGCGCTGAACCGGGTTTCCCGTGCGTATGGCTCGAAAACATGCTGGAGAAATTCTTGAGACATGCCAATACCAGTATCCTGCACGGAAAGCTCATAGCTGCTATGTTTGTCGGTTATGTTTTCGGTCAGCCGGACGGAGATAGATGCGCCGGATTCGCTGTACTTAAAGGCGTTGGACAGCAGATTGTTTAGGATTTGACTGATGCGCGAAGCGTCGCCCAGAACCATGCGATGGCGCAGATCACATGTCAATGAGAGGTTTTTCTCCTCGTTCTTTGCCTGATGACGGAAGGTTTCCACGCAGTCGTCAACACATTGCTGCAAGTCAATCGGGTGATAGTCGAGCGAGATATGGCCCTGCTCCATGCGGGAGATTTCCAGCACATCGTTGACAAGGTTGAGCAACTGCTGACCGGAAAACTGTATTTTATGTAGGAGGGTTTTGAGCTTGTTCTGGTCGTCTAAATTATGCTGCGCCAGTTCGGACAGGCCGATAATGGCATTGAGCGGTGTGCGCATATCATGCGACATATTGCTGAAAAATGCGTTTTTATCTGCTTCGCTCCGGTGGGAGGATTCCAGTGCATTTTGCAGCAGCTCCAGCTGTTTGAGCTGACGGGTTTTTTCCTGATTGACTTCACGAAAAGCCAGTACGACTTCGTCCTGTGCAAATGCCTTGTCAAACAGGATGCTGACATTGACCCAGCGCTCGCCGTTTTCAAAGCGACGCAGATAGTCGCCGCCGAATTCTGTGACCTGATCGTGCACAAGCTGCTGGATGTTTTCGAGAGAAAAGCTGCTGGCAAATTCCTCGTAGGTGCTGTGTGTGACAACCTGCTGTATCGTATGCAGCAAATCCGCATAGCGGCCCGTCGCACTGATTTTATGGCGGGTATCCTTTGCGCACTTGATCGCTTGGTACATACCGGTTTTATAGTTGACGCGATAGATAGCATAGTAGAGGTTCCCGAGTGCTCGGACAGTGTCATCTGTGCGGCGGATTTTGCGGTTCAAGCGGTAATCACGGATGGACAGCAGCACAGCGGCGATCAGAAACAGAGAGGAGATGAACAGGAAAAGCCGGTAAATTCCGGTCAATTCGCGTAGTACCGTGCGGAATGGAATGGTCAGAATGGTGATCCAGCCGTTGCTCATCTGATAGTAATAGACACCGCTTGGTTTGCCATCCGGTCCGGTGATACTGGCGTTATATGGGTCGAGCACACCTTCCTGAATACGTTGCACCAAACTGTTGACATAGGGCTGTAGCTGCTCCGCCTCGTGGGGGACAGCTTCATGCGCATATAGGAGCGTACCCTCTTGGTCGCATAGGTAGTAAGAGCTGCCCTCCGGCAGGGACAGCATATCATCAGCGGTATGAAAATCCTCCGGAAAGACGTCAAACAACAGCATATTATCGGAATTGCGTGCTTTCTGCGCAATGGTGATGACTTGTTTTCCGGTGATGGCATCCTGATAAGCGGATGTGAAGATCACCTCGCCGTTGGCTTCCATTGCCATACGGTACCAATCGGTTTGGCGAAAATCATAAGAGTCATCACCGTCCCAAGGATTGGCGGCAACGATATGTCCTTCGACGATCGCGTACAGATCCACAGAATTGTCCTGCAAAACCTGCGGCATTTTACGGAAAAAGTTTTCGATCCATGTTTGGATCTGTTGCTCACTGGCGTCGTTTTCGGTCATCTGGTCGAGGTATTGCGTGCCAAGATTCATCATAGCGCTATAGGTATCAATATTGTTTTGTTCTTCAGCTGCATAGTTCTGCGTCAGGGAAGTGCCGAATTGCTGCGCATTTTGCAGCAGTTTTTCGCGCATCGTATACAGACTGAAGATGGTCAATGCGGCAAAAAACAATAAGAATAGGATGTTGAGCCATAAATGGTGTAGTGCGGTGCGATTCCTTGCTTTCTGATGCTTCATCTGTTTTCTCCTTCCGATGGACGCTCCATTGCCAGTATGGGACATTGGCCAGCATTTGTCAATTCTCCGAAATGGAAACAATGATGGAGCGGATGAAGATTTTTGCATCATTTGTCTGTGCCGCTTGCCCGCTTTGTCTTTCTGCGGTATAATGAAAACGATTCCTGATTCATGGAGGAATACGCTGCGAGGGAGAAGCGATGGTATGGATCAAAATACGTTTTTAAAAAAATTGGATGAGGCCGGTATTGATACGGAAAAGGCAATTGGCCGCTTTATGGGCAATACGGCTTTGTTTTTGAAGTTTGTTCGTCGCCTGCCGGAAGCGTTGCGCTTTAAAGAAATCCGGACAGCGCTGCAGCAGGAGGATGATGAAGCGTTTTATATGTTGGTGCATACGCTCAAGGGGACTGCGGCGAACCTGTCTGCGGAGAACTTGGCAGAATGTGTACAAGCAATTTTGGTAGAGTACCGTACCTCTGGTTTTAAGCATATGCGAAAGCTGGAAGGCTTGCTGCGTGAGACCGAGGTGGAAAGCGAAAAGCTGTCCGAATTGCTGCGCGACATGGACGCCGCCTTGGCGGATGGATGAGAGATGGTAGGGAGGGAAGCCTATGATACGTGATACACTATTGATTGTAGATGATTCGGAATTGGATTTAGCCATCCTGAATGAAATATTCAAGGGCTTGTTTCGGGTGGAATGCTGTCAGGAAGCCAATCAGGCGCTTTCCTTTTTGCAAAAGAATGCCGATCGGATTTGCGCGGCGCTGGTAGACATCTGTCTGGGACGCCGTGGCGCAGGATTTACGCTGCTGCATCGTCTGCAAACCAATGCACTGACTACGCAGCTGCCGATCATTCTGATTACATCGGATGCAAGCAAAGATAATGTCATGAGTGGCGTAGAGCACGGCGCGGTGGATTTTCTGGTCAAACCGGTCGACCCGCACTCCGTGCAGGAGCGGGTGTGCACTATTGTACGGTCTGCTTGGCCGGAAAAAACAACGATTTTGGATCAGAAGCGCGGGACAGTCAAACAAGAGACAGTAGCCGAAGCAAAGGAGGATACTGCGTCCGAAGGCGGATTCTCTTTGCTGGATTGTGTTCCGGAGCAGCTATCGGCTGCACAAACGCAGCAGCTTGTGGACTGCTGGTGTAAAAAGCTGGCCGCATTGTGTGCACATCGTGCCAATGTTCGTCCAACACCCAGCGGGACGATTCCACATCTGACAGCGCTTTTGACAGAAGCGTGGCGTTTGCGGCATTCGGGCGGCAGCCTGACGGAACTGCAGGCAGCCTATGTGAAGCAAGCCGCGCGGATTTGCGATATTGGTTTGCTTGGCTTGCCGGATGATGTGATCGCTTTGGGCGCAGAGCAGCCGGAGCCGGGGCGGAAGACGTATATGCGGCATACTGAATTGGGCCGCGCATTGCTGGAAAGTGAAAAGCCGCATCCGTTTGTGAAAATCTGTATGGATGTTGCATATTGGCACCACAAGAATTACGACGGAACAGGGTATCCGGTGACACAGGAGAAGGCTGCTGTGCCGCTGAGTGCGCAGCTGGTGCATGCGGCAATGCGCTGTGATCTATACCTGCGCAAGTATCAGGACAGGCTGGACTGCTTTGATCGTGCTTTGCGCGCGCTGGCAGGGGAAGCGGAGAATCTGATTTCGATGGAGATGTATGAGACCATCGAGAGTGCTCGTGAGCCGATTGAGGACTGGCTTTCAAAGGGCGGACTGAGTGACGATTGACCATAGGGATGGATCTTCGGCCTTGGCGAGCGGGTGTAGTATGCATTTGGGAAATCAGGTTGCATATTGCACTGTTTCATGGTAAAATACTCTAGTTACAAGGCAGAGGTTTGCGTTTATGACGATTCTTGGCATAGATCCGGGATATGGTACCATCGGTTATGGTGTAGTCCGGTTTGACAACATGAAATTTACGCCCGTACAATACGGCGCGGCAACAACCAAACCCGGTATGCCGATGCATCTGCGTCTATGCGAGATATATGAGGACATTGGGACGCTGGTGGATACCTTTCATCCGGATGAAGTCGCCATAGAGGAACTGTTTTTTTCTAAAAACGTCACAACTGGTATTCAGGTTGCGCAGGCGCGCGGGGTGATCCTGCTCGCGCTGGCACAGAAAGGCTTGCATCCGGTTTCTTACACGCCGAATCAGGTGAAAATGGCGGTGGTCGGCTACGGCAATGCAGAGAAAAAGCAGATGATGGAGATGACAAAAAGCATCTTGCATCTGACCAAACTGCCGCGGCCGGATGACGCAGCTGATGCGCTTGCGTTGGCCATTTGCCACGGACATTCCAGACAGGCGATGCGATATGAGGGTTTGCTGTAAATGTTTTATTATGTAGATGGCACAGTAACAGTGCTCGAACAAGGACTTGCCGTGATCGACTGCGGCGGTGTGGGCTATGCCTGCCATGCGTCACAGAATACGATTGGTAAGCTGAAAATCGGCGCGCATGCGCGTCTCCTCACTTATTTGAATGTGCGTGAGGATATTTTTGAATTATATGGCTTTATCGACGAAGAAGAGCAATCATGCTTCAAAATGATGCTTGGGGTATCTGGTGTCGGCCCGAAGGCAGCGCTGTCCATTTTGTCGGTCGCGCCGCCGGATAGGTTGGCGTTATCCATCATCACCGGCGACGAAAAAATGCTGATGCAGGCGCCCGGCATCGGTAAGAAGATTGCCCAGCGCATTGTGCTTGAGCTGCGGGATAAAATGAGTAAGGAACAGCTGGAGACTGCTTCGGCGGCTTCGCCGACCGTTGTCGCAGCGGTTGCGAGTGGCGTCAACCATACACAGGAGGCAGTGGCAGCACTGATGGTGCTCGGATACAGTCAGGCAGAGGCATTGCATGCAATGGAAGGATTGGATGCCGCCGGGATGGAGGCGGAGGAGATCATCCGTCAGTGTCTGAAAAAGCTGGTCAAACAGTAAGGGAGTGTTCCTTTGAGTATAGAATTTTCCGGCGGAATGGCGGACGATGAGCGGATCATATCCACGCGCCAGCTTTCCGAGGATGAGGCTGAAAATTCGCTGCGCCCCAAAACCATGGCGGACTATGTTGGTCAGACCAAGGCGAAGGAAAATTTAAGCGTATATATTGAAGCGGCGAAGATGCGCGGAGAATCGCTCGACCATACGCTGTTGTATGGCCCGCCTGGTCTTGGCAAGACGACGCTTGCAGGCATCATTGCCAGCGAGATGGGCGTGAATATCCGCGTTACGAGTGGACCGGCAATCGAAAAAGCGGGAGATTTGGCGGCTTTATTGACAAATCTTTCGGAAAATGATATTTTGTTTATCGACGAGATCCACCGTCTCGACCGCGCGGTTGAGGAGATTCTCTATCCCGCGATGGAGGATTATGCGCTGGATATTATCATTGGCAAAGGACCGTCGGCACGTTCGATTCGAATTGATCTGCCGCGGTTTACGCTGATCGGTGCGACAACACGTGCGGGACAGATGACCAGCCCTTTGCGTGACCGCTTTGGCGTCATGCTCCGCTTGGAGTTGTATTCACCTGAGGAGCTTTGCCAGATCGTGGAACGCTCGGCAGGTATCCTGAATGTGCCGTGTGAGCATGATGGCGCCTTTGAGATTGCGCGCCGGAGCCGCGGCACGCCGCGTATTGCCAATCGTCTGCTGCGCCGTGTGCGCGATTTTGCACAGGTGCGCGGTACGGGTACGATAGATAAAGCCAGTGCGGATATGGCGCTGCGTGCGCTCGAAATCGACGAGCTTGGTCTGGATAATGTGGATCGGCGGATGCTTAAAAGCATCATGCTCAACTACGGGGGAGGCCCGGTTGGGCTGGATACACTGGCCGCAACGATTGGCGAAGAAGCGATCACGCTCGAAGATGTTTATGAGCCGTACCTGATGCAAATCGGCTTTCTCAGTCGTACGCCGCGCGGGCGGTGCGTTACGGTGCAGGCTTATCGTCATATGCATATGGAACCGGCGGACGGGCAGCAAATGCTGTAAGACCGCCGTTAATAATAAGAAAGTTGGGTGTTTGATATTGGGTAGATATTTCGGAACAGACGGCGTTCGTGGTGTGGCAAACCTGGAACTGGATGCACTGCTCGCCTTTAAGATCGGTGCTGCCGCTGCTTATGCGCTGACGCAGGAGGCAACGCACACCGGTAAGGCCAAGCTGCTGATCGGCAAGGATACTCGTATTTCTTCGGATATGCTGGAGAATGCGTTGGTTGCCGGCATTTGCTCGGTCGGTGCGGATGTGGAGCTGCTTGGTGTCATTCCGACGCCGGCGGTGGCATTTTTGACCATCAAGCACAAGGCAGATGCAGGCATTGTCATTTCGGCGAGCCATAATTCGTTCGAGTATAATGGCATTAAGATTTTTGCGGGTAACGGCTATAAGCTGCCTGATGCAATTGAAGCGAAGATCGAAGACCTGATCGACGATTTTGAGTCTATTCCGAAGATGACCCATGAAAAGCTGGGTCGCGTGATTAAAAGCAAGATCGATCCCGTGGTGGAGTATACCGATCATTTGGCGGAAACCATTCGGGGCGACCTGTCCGGTCTGCGTGTGGCGGTGGACTGCGCAAACGGCGCATCCTCGACAACGGTCGAGCGCTTGATGCGTCTGGTTGAGTGCAAGGCGGAGATCCGTTTTTATGAGCCAGACGGTATCAATATCAACGATAACTGTGGCTCGACGCATTTGGAGCAATTGAAAACGCGTGTGCGGAACGGCAACTTTGATTTGGGTGTGGCGTTTGACGGCGATGCCGACCGCTGCCTGATTGTTGACGAGACCGGTGAAGAACTGGACGGCGACCGCATTATGGCAGCCTGCGCCGCGCACATGAAGAAGGAAGGCAAGCTGCGCGGCGGCGCGTTCGTGGCGACTGTTCTGTCGAATATGGGCCTGCACGCTTACGCGGAAAAGAACGGCATGCGTATTGAGTGCTCCAATGTGGGTGACCGCTACGTGCTGGAAATGATGCTGCAAAAGGGTTATATCTTGGGCGGTGAGCAGTCCGGCCATGTCATTTTTCTGGAATACGCTTCGACAGGCGACGGTGAGTTGACCGCGCTGCAATTCATGTCGATTCTCAAGGCGAGCGGTAAGAAGTGCTCGGAAATTGCGGCAGAAGTGGTGCCGTGGCCGCAGCTGATGATTAACGTCAAGGTTCCAAACGATAAGAAGGCTACCTTGCAGGAGCTGCCGGAGGTCAAGGCGGCAATTGACGAAGCATCGGCAGAATTGGCGGAGAACGGTCGCATTCTGGTGCGCCCGTCTGGTACAGAGGCACTGGTTCGCGTGATGGTCGAAGGCAAAAACAGCGAGCAGGTAGATACTTTGGCAAAAAGGGTTGCCAAAGTCATCGAGTCTGTCGTATAATAGGAAAGAGCCAACAGAGGTGGATGTGGTTTTCGCATCCACCTTGTTTTGTTTGAAGGAAGGTGAGAGTATATGACGACAAGTGAATAGCAGCAAAAGCGCCAGAACTGCGGTGCAGCCGGTATCGCAGTTGACGAGGAAAGGGTTAATCGAAGGCTTCGGCGGGTGCCCTTCGGCCATGA
>NZ_CAWVCU010000101.1:0-8575 GCF_963927765.1 uncultured Agathobaculum sp.
GTTCATGTGCTTTAACCTGCTGTGCGCGCCGTGCTTCGCGGCGATGGGCGCGATCAAGCGCGAGATGAACAACGCCAAGTGGACGGCATTTGCCATCGGTTATATGTGCGTGTTCGCTTACTGTGTGGCGCTGATGGTTTACCAGTTCGGTGGCCTGCTCACCGGTGAAGTCACATTTGGTTTCGGCACGGTCGCGGCGATTGTCGTACTTGCCCTGATGATTTATCTGCTGGTGCGCAAGCCCGCGCAGGCGGAGGACACGGCCGATCTGCGCCGTATGAGAGTGCAGGCAAACGGCTGATTTCAGGCTTGCCTGCAAACAAATTCTGTTTTACAATGAAAGCAAAAGGAGGCGAAGCAGATGTCAACCTTGATTGTAGGCCTGTTGGTAGCGGCGCTGGTGTTTTTTGCCGCGCGATCGGTGGTGCGCCAGTCTAAGACGGGCGGGTGCAGCGGATGCAGCGGTGGCTGTGCAGGCTGCAGAGGAAGCTGCGGCTGCCATGTCGACACGCCTCCGGAAGAGACCAAATAGGATACCTTTCCCCCTTGCCGTCCGGCGTGTGCAGCGCCGGACGGCTTTTCTATGCGTGCAAATGGTCACGGGTGACCGATGTGCGGCATAGACTGGGGAGAAAGGTGGTTTTTCTATGGTGATCCATGTTGTTCAGCCGGGGGATTCCCTGTACCGCATCGCCCAGACGTACCAGACGCCGTTGCAGCTGCTCATTCAGCAAAACGAGCTGCGCGAGCCGTACCGGCTCACGCCCGGACAGACGATCGTCGTGCCGCAGCCCGTGCAGGTACATACCGTGCGGCAGGGGGAGACGCTTTCCGGCATTGCCGCGCAGCACAATACGACCGTGCTGGCGCTCCTGCAAAACAATCCGCAGCTGGGCGGCGGCGACCGCATCTGGCCGGGGCAGACGCTGGTGATCTCTTACGGGTCTAAGCTGGGCACGTTTGCAGTCAATGGGTATGCCTACCCCAATATCGACCAGCGGGTGCTCCGTAAGACGCTTCCCTATCTGACGTACTTATCGGTGTTTTCCTATGGATTTGACAGCTTGGGCCGCATTCTGCCGCAGAATGCGGAAATGCTCACGCGCATGGCGCGGCAATACGGCGTGCTGCCGTTGCTGGTATTGACGACACTCGGCGAGGACGGACAGTTTTCAGGCGAGCGGGCGCAGCAGCTGCTGCGCGACCCGGTCGCGCGCGGCGCGCTGATTGAAAACCTTGCGCAGACGATTGCGGCGCAGGGCTTCGCAGGGGTGGATATCGACTTTGAGTATATCCCGCCCGAGGACGCGGCAGCCTATGCTGACTTTGTCCGCGCGGTGCGCGCGCGGCTGGAGCCGTCCGGGCTGACAGTGATGGTGGCGCTCGCGCCCAAGACCTCGGCCAACCAGCCGGGTCTCCTGTACGAGGCGCACAACTACGCCGCGCTCGGCGCAGCGGCGGACGATGTACTGCTGATGACCTATGAATAAGTTATTTTATGATACATACAATTGACCGGCTAAGATTTTCTATTCAAATCGCCGTTCAATCTGGATATAGATGGTTGCGTCGCCAGCACTGCGCTCGGCGGCGTTTTTTTCGTATGTGATGCGGCTGACCACGCTTTTCAGCAGGTCGTTTCGCTCCTGTGCGGTCGCGGCGTTGGGATAGGCTTCGATTACATGCTCCAGACGCGGCCGCATGGCAGGTGCGCCGCGGCGCTCTTGGTCGATGGTTAGCGCGCGGGCGCTGGCTTTGGCAAGTGCGCGATCCAACTCAGCGAGTTGGCTGTCCAGTTGGCGGCGGCGGGAAACAAAATACTCCGGCGTGTAGACCTCCTGCTCGACCAGCTCGGCGGCACGGTCAAGCTGTGCGCGCAGTTTGCGCTGGGCGGCGTGGATCGCGCGGATCTCTTCGTGCGCCTGCGCGGCGCGTGCGTCCAGTTCGCGCTCGACTGTATTCTGATGGTCGATGTCCACCTCGTATTCGGCCAGCCACAGCCGCAGCGCGTGCAGCACCGCGTCCTCCACGTCGGCGCAGAATGAGCTGACATTGCTGCAATCCGCCCAGCGGCAGTCCAGCCGACCGGTGCAGGGTAGGGCAGCGGCCGGTGCACCGTAGGTCATCACATGGCCGCATTTGGCGCAGTACAACAGGCCGACAAACGGGTTTTTCAGCTCGTGGTTTTTCTTGAGCGGTAGGCCGGGGGTGTTGTCCAGCAGGCGCTGCACGGTATTAAAATCCTCGTCACTGACGAGCGCTTCATGCAGGCCGCGCGCCTTGACGTAGTCATCTACATACCGGCGCGGCTTGGTCAGCACACCGTCGCGCACGGTGGGCTGCGCGGCCTTGCGTCCCCATGTCACATAGCCCGCGTACAGGCAATTGCGCAGCACGTTGTGCACGGATTGCGAACTCCACGCGACACCAGCAGAGGTGCGCTCACCGCGTGCATTGAGACGGCAGGCAATGACATAGCAGCCGACACCTTGCAGGCGCAAGTCGAAGATCTCGCGCACGATTGCGGCCTGCGGCGGGTTTGGCTCGAGCGTGTAGCCCTTACCGTCCCGTACCTTGACACGGAAATAGCCGTAGGGGTCAGTCTTGCCCATGTATTTGCCCTCTTTGACCGAGGCGATGCGCCCCGCGATCATGCGGCGCTTGATGGTCTTATACTCGCGGCGCGACATGAACAGACCGAACTCGAAGTATTCCTCGTCGAACTCGTTGGCGGGGTCGTAGGTTTTGGCTGGCGTGATGATGCGCGTGCCAGAGTATTTGAACGCCTGCGCGACGATGCCCTGGTCGATGCTGTCGCCGCGGGCGAGACGCTCGATCTCCATGACCAGCACGCCGTCCCACTGCCCGGCCTCGACTTCGGTCAGCAGCCGCTGCATTTGCGGCCGGGCAGCGATGGTTTCTCCCGAGACAATCTCCTCATAGATCCCGCCGATCTCCAGCCCCATGCGGCGCGCGAGTGCGAGCAGCGCGGCACGATGCCGGGCAAGGGTTTCGCCCTCGCCGCGGGCTTCGGCTTCGGCGTCCGCGCGCGATTTTCGGAGGTATATCAGATATGCCATAAAATCACCTTTTTTCAGTATATGGTGCGGGGAAATGGATAAAAACAGAACATTTGTTCGGTGTAAACGGGTGTAAAAATGCAGACCACAACAAAACAGTGTTCGGTTGTGGTCTGCGGGGTGTTACACGTTACGCTCAGTGCCATAAAAAATACGCCCGGTGCGTAATTTCTGACGATATGTACACTGACCGGCGAACATGATGTCCGGGTGAGTGCAGTGACCGGCCTCGCTGCATGCAAGGTAGCGGGAACAACAGTCAAACCCGTTGGTCATCAGGTATTTTTCATAGATTTCAATGACCAGCGGCGCGCGATCCGCAAAGGAAACGTCAGCTGCGGGAACACGAGCCCAGCCGTTGGCTCGGTCGGTTTCAAGCGGGATACCGGCGGCTGTGAGTAGCGCTTCAATCTTGGGAGAAACCTCCAGATACAGCGTTTTGGTGCCTTTGAAATTCAAGCAAGACTGGCCGAACAGCTCGATCGCTTCATAGGCTGCCGCTTTATCCGGCATGCGCTGCATCAGCTGGAGCTTGCCCAAATCATAGTTTTCCGATGCGGAGCTCAGCGCATCGCACATTTCCTGATAAATGCGTGCGGCATCCGTGCCGGTTTGCAGCTGCGCGGGAACGTCGGGCAGCGAGGCGGCAGCATGCAGCAGCGCCAGAAATTCCGTCTCGTTCACGATACGGATTGGCTGTCCCTTGGCGATATATTCTTCGGCTTTCGTGACCTTTCCGCTTTTATGTGTCGGGTCGGAGCCGTCGCCGATGATGAGCAGATCGGTCTTTTTGGTGACTTTGTCTGCGTTGTGACCACCGCAGTCGGCGATGCCCTGCATGGCGTCGCGGAGACTTATCTGCTCCAAATCGCCGGTGATGACGCAGGTCAGGTCGTACAGCGGATGCGACGGGTCAAACAGATCGGTTGTCGGGTGGATATCATTTGCCTTGGGTCGGGATTTATATTTTGCAACTTCTTGTGCGGTTGGCCTATAATCGGCGTTTTGGCTGGTTTTGCGCGTTGTTTTGGAAGCAGGCTTCGATGCGATAGGGCTATCTTCTATTAGGCGGAGTTTTTCATAAATTGCCTGTGTAGTCTGGCAATCGCCTAAGGCACGGTGCGCTTTGCCGCCCTGCACATTGAGTTCTTTGGCAACTTGTTGCAGACTGGGACTTTGTTTTAAACCAAGCTTTTGCTTGGCAAGAGTCATGGTATCGCAGTATGCGTTGGTGATTTCGGGTAGGTTGTTTGCTATACAAGCCTTATTAAGATGTTTAATATCAAAAGAAGAAATGTTGTGGCCGACTAAAAGAGAGTCACCAATAAAGTCCAGAAATTGAGGAAGCACCTCGGAGATTGCGGGTTGTCCAATCAGATCGGCATCAGAAATGCCGTTGGTCGCAGAAGCTCCTGCTGAGATGGGAACAGGGGAATGAACCAACTGTGAAAAAGAATCGACAACTTCACCGTTTTCCACGCGCAAAGCGCCGAGTTCAATGATACATGGGTTCTGTTCAATGCCGGTGGTTTCAATGTCAATGCAGGTATAGGATTCGACATTAGACTGATTTTTAGCAGAGCCAGCTTGCATTTCGCGCAGGTATTCTGCATGAATGGTATGGAGTCCGTCGGATGTTTCGATAACAACAAAGGAATTTCCTGTATATCCGACCAGTTTACAGGGCGTAGGGTGGTCGGTATAAATCCCCTTGTAAATCAGCGGCTTGGGTTCGGTAAAAGTCTTGGGAGTCAACTTCAGCTGCTTGGAAAACGCGAGCAGTTCCTCTGGATCAGTGAAGCGATGCCAACCATCAGCGGGAGTAATCAATGTCGTTCATCCCTTTCGCGGTGTCCAATTTGAACACCGGTATTTTGTGAAAAACTATTGTAGAAGCAGTCTCCGACTGTGACAATTTGAGCATTTTACTTTGCCATAATACTTAGCTGACAACTACCATTAGAAATGATATATGTCCAATTTGCAATTGTACCGGTAGCAAACGTGGTGCCATCTATGGAGGTGTTGCTTAAATTTAATTCTGTGTCAATTTGCTCTCTCATGGCAACATTTGGCTCAAATGCGCTTTCAAGAAGCCCCACTAAATAACCTACTGCACTTTGTTCTGCATCAGTAGTAAGAGAAGCTGGAGTAAAACATAGATAAGCATGATATAGTTCAGAAGAACTTTCTACTGAATATAAAACAAGAGATGCACCATCAGCGACGGAGTAAGTATAAGATACATCAGCCGGAATGTATTCTGATGCTTCGTTGCGATTGATGACAGGGTCATCACTTAACAAATCAGGAAAGTCGCTGTCAGCAATGGCATTTCTTAAAGCTTTGATAAGTGAGTCTTGGCTTGCTCCGAAAGTCGAAATTATCGGCTCATCATTTGCATTTTCTGAGGTTGATGCATTTTCAGCCTCTTCGGTTGATATATACGAATCTGTGCTTGCAGACGCATCATCCATTGGATGTGTGTTCTGATCTATCGCATTACTGCCACATGCACAAAGTGTTAGAATACTGAAGATGGTAAAAAGTGCATGCCACTTTCTCACGGTACTATTCCCCCTCGTGTTCAATTTGAACACCAGCATTTTATAAAATAATTACAATATCTTGCATTGCCCCTTGCCAAAACCCGACATGTGGTGTATTATTAAAAAACAAACACTTGTTCGGTTTTTGGGAGGGCGACAGATGAAAGAATATGACGAACTCATGGTACTGGCTGCGCAGTCCGAATTGCCGTCCGCCTTTATTTCTTCTCTTCTGGCGTTTGCGCGGTCGCTGCAAGGCCGCGGCCAAACGCAAGCACCCGCTGCCGATCTTCGGGTGATAGGCTCTCCATAACGGCGCGCAGTTCTTGCGCTTCTGGCATGGCGCTCACTTCTTCGGGAGTGGGCGCTTTTCTTATGTCCGTGAGACACAGTACATAGTCTGTGCTGACATCAAAAAAAATCGAAAGAGTTTTAAGCATTTCGCTACTGGGATCGCATTCACCTGTTTCATACATCGCAATAGCGCTGCGCGAGATGCCAACTTCTTTTGCTAATTTTTGCTGCGTAAGTCCTTTTTCCTTGCGTAGTTCTTTTACTCTGTTCAACATCTCACCTCAATTCATTGATTTAATTATACGTCAATATAATTGACAATTCAATAAATTGAGAAACATAATTGTTTTTTATATTGACAAACGAGAAAGAGTGCGCTATCATAATGTCAGTATAACTGACAAGAAGGAGGTGAGAATATGAATTCGATTAAATGTAAACGTGAGTCAGCCGGTTGGACGCAGGCACGCTTGGCAAGAGAATTGGGAATCTCCCGTGCCACTGTGGCTATGTGGGAAACCGGAAAATCCAGACCGCGTTATGATATGCTCCCGAAGATTGCCCGACTGCTCGGCTGCACCATCGATGAGCTGTACGCGGACGAGCCGGAAAAGGAGGCGGGGTAGCCGCCAGCGTGAAGTAAACGAAATGGAGGTGAGAGAGTGAGAAAATTTCTGGAGAAGATTCGCACAGAAATTGAAGATGCGCCGTACAAGCACCCGTACTTTCCGCTGGTAATAGCAATCATCGCGTTAGTAGTTTCCATAGTGATGCCACTATTGCGGTCAGCTCTGGCATAAATGATTTGATGAGCGCAATAAGGGCAATGCCGGTTGTAATTTTGTAGTGTAACCCCATTTCATAGTGTTCTTCCAATGCTGCTTCGCCGTCCGGGTTAATGCGGTAAACGCCAACCAGTTCATTTCGATCTGGATGCTGTTGCATGGAACGATCTAAATATTGGGGATAAAGATAGTTGATCTGATAGCTAATATCTATGTTTGGCAATTCAGCTTGCAGAGTATCGACAAAAATGTAGTTAGGCTTATGACATACGAAATGCCTGAGAACCTTGCGCGAGTCTTTGCTAAGCATAAAATCACACCTTTCCCCTAAATTTTACCACAGGGAAAAGAAAAACGCCAGAAAGGAGACAGATAATGCGAATTGAACTAACGGATAGTGATATTGTCGAAATCTGTAACACTATTCCGAACGAAATTCAGTCATCAGTAGCCAAACCTCTAATGACTGCATTTCGAGATAAAGAGATTTCAGAAGTGCAGGCAATAGCCCTTATCGAGAGGTTACGGCGAGCAGTTCTATATGAGTTTTTAATCTACCGCAATAGAGAAACTGGAAAGGAAGAAAAGGCATGAGTGCAATGAAAGATTACGCGCTGGGTGTTTGCGATGCGCACCCGAAGGAAATGTACGATCTGTATGATCTGCTGTGCGGTGATACACAGGCGGAAGAAATCTTGCAGCAGGCTTGTGATCAGTTGGAATACACGCCTGTGCGAGCCGATGAAGAACGGCGGGAGGTTCTGGACGAGATCGCTGCCATTCTCACACCGCTGACCCATAGTTTTGACCGCGAGGCAATGCTGGGCGAGGTGCAAGGCGCTGCGGCTCGCGGAACCGCCTTTATGGAGAAGGAACTGTCTTACTGGAGAGGAAGGTTGATGCGGCATGAAGCTCGAGCTGTCGCATGCTGAGCGAAATGCGCTGCTGGATACGGCAGGCCGTGACCGTGTCGCGCTAATCGCGCAGTCTCTGCTGGAACAGGCGAAAAAAGCAGGCTTTACCCATCTGCAAACGATTGCTGTGGTGGACTATATCCGGAGGCTTTTGGAGTCCGGGCCGTCATTCGGCGGGTTTGAGCCGCAAAGCAAGGATTGATCTGCTATGCTCGCATTATATCACGAAAAGGAGGGAAGTACCACGATGAGAGAATACCAGAATAAGTATCAGGCTGCCCGTGAGGGTGCGGGTCTGACGCAGGAAGCCGCAGCGGAGCGTTTGGGCTGGTCGGTGCGTTGTTTGCAGGACATCGAGCAGGAGAGCCGGGAGCCGTCGCCAGAGAAAGTGGCGCAGATGGCCGAAGTTTACCGTGCGCCATGGCTGCATGGGTATTATTGCAACCGCTGTCCGTTGGGCTGTGTATGGCATCGCCCGGAGAGCGATGTGGAATTGCAGCAGCTGGCACTTGAGGTAGGCTTAGAGGCCGAAGACGGGGAGCAGGAGCGCCGGGACGCACACGAGCTGGCGCGGATCGCGCTTGACCGGAAGATAGACGACGAGGAGTTCCCGAAGTTTCAGGCCATTCTTGGCCGTATGCTGCGCCGATCACACTTGACTGAAATGGCGTGGATTGCCAGTCTGACGCAAGTGGAAAAGTGACCAAGCCCTGATGAATACAATACCCAGAGGAGGTGTGCTTATGGCAAACAAAACACGCAGGCTGATCATGGAGCAGGAATTCACGCTGAAAAGCGGCCGCAAAGCCGTCTGCCAGATCTACGATACCGAGGATACAGTGCCGAAGTCCAACGTCGAGGAGCACAAGAAGTGCGTCGATCACATGAAGGAGGTCGCCGCGAATATCTTCATGCGCGCGGAAATGGCAAAACAGCAAAAGGAAAGCGCCCAG
>NZ_CAWVCU010000102.1:0-66197 GCF_963927765.1 uncultured Agathobaculum sp.
CACCGACGCGTGTCATTGCTCTGGTTGAATAATTCCGATATCCGGCATATCACGCGCAAAAGAGAAAGGAGTTGAGCCTGTGGCTAATCAAGAGAACACTGCCGCTGAGCCGAAGAAAAAGAACCTATTAGATCGTGTCATTGACCTGATCTCTTCCGTTTTCCTCCCCTTCATCACATTGATGGTTGCGGCCGGTATTCTGAAAGGTATCGTTGCACTTTTGATTGCTGCGAATGTCATTGTAGAAGGCGATCCGCTTTACAGCGTATTTTACGCAATGGGCGATGCATTCTTCTACTTTATCCCCGTGTTCTTGGCATTTACTGCGGCAAAACGCTTTGGAACCGAGCCGTTCTGTGCGGTGTTGGTTGCCTGTGTTTTGGTACATCCGACCTTTGTCGCCCTCATGGAGGCCGGAGAGGACTTCTCCATTCTCGGCCTCCCCGCAAAGGCGATGACTTACTCTTCTACGGTTATCCCTATCCTGTTGGCAGTTTACATGCTCAAGTGGGTGGAAATCCTTTGTAAAAAGGTGATTCCGGAAACAGTACGCGCCATCCTGACTCCGCCGGTGTGCCTGATTCTGGTCATCCCGGTCACATTGGTTGTCTTTGGCCCAATCGGCCTATATATCGGCAACTGGGTAGCAGCAGGATATCAGTGGCTATACGGTCTCAGTCCCTTGGTCGCCGGTTTTGTATTGGGTGCTCTTTTCCAGGTGATGGTCATCTTCGGCTTCAACTGGGGACTGTTCCCAATCATCCTGAACAATATTGCGGTCAACGGGTATGACACCATTCTGGCCCTGATTGGTGGTTCGATTTTCTCGCAGAGCGGCGCGGCGCTTGCGGTCGGCATCCGCACCCGCAACAAGCAGCTGCGCTCCACCGCAGTGTCGGCAGCGATTGCCGCTCTCTTCGGCATCACGGAGCCTGCGCTGTTCGGTGTCAACATTCGTCTGAAAAAGCCTATGGTTTGCGCCTGCATTGCCGGCGGCATCGGCGGTGCAATCGCCGGCTGGTTCCGCTGTCAAGCATCTGCGTTTGCTTTCCCGGCGCTGACTACGCTGCCCGTGTTCTGGACGGTAGCATTTATCCCATTCCTTATTTCTCTGGCCGTCAGCTTTGTTGCTGGCTTCATCCTGACGCTTGTAGTCGGCTTTGATGATTCCGCAATCGAAAATGCTGTAACCGAGAGCGAAGGCTGATACCACTGCCTTCCAAAAACATATTTAGATACTATCTCAAACCGGTTTTCCCTTTCCTGGCCGGTATCCCCTTCATACGAGGAATGACTATTCCGGTCATTCCTCGTATTTTTTTGCTGCGCTTTGACATTACTTGCAAAAAAAGAGGAACTTGTTATAATGGAAATAGGAAGCATCCGGCCATAAATCACTCCCGCATCCGGCAGCTTTCTATATGGAAAGGGGACTACTTGGATGGCACAAGACCAACATCGCACAACCACACGCATATTAGACATTCTGGAGCATGTGTCCGCTGTGAAAGCGGGAATGACCCTGACAGAATTGGCACAGACATTAAATGCGCCCAAAAGCAGTCTGTTTCCCATCGTTCACACGTTGGAAGAACGGCGTTATTTGCAGCAAAATCATGAAACCGGGCGGTATACCATTGGCCCAAGCGGATTGGTACTCGGCGCAGCTTTCTCAGCCGACGGCGGGATGGAACCTGTCACCAAAATCATGAAGCAGGTGGTCGCCGCCTGTCAGGAGACCTGCCAATTCGGTATTTTGGATCACGGCAATGTGCTATATGTAGGAAAAGAGGACTCTACACAGGCGATCCGTATGATTTCCTGGGTGGGAAATCGTTTGCCTGCCAATGCAACGGCCATTGGCAAAGCGCTGCTCAGTGGACTAACCAATGAGGAAGTCAGGGCGCTTTATGCTGACGGAATGCCTCGTTTGACCGAACATACGATTACCGACCCGGATTGTCTGATCGCACAGTTGGATGCGATTCGCAACGGAGAAATCGCAACCGAGCAGGAAGAATCCACTGCACAGATGGCGTGCTGGGCGGTTCCACTGCATCGACAGGGCAAGGTTTTCGCCGCCCTGAGCGTTTCGATGCCGTTGTTCCGCTGTCAGGAGGAAAAGATAGCGCAGGTCTGTCGGTGTCTGAAGGATGCACAGACCGCAATTGAACAGTTAGGCGAAATCATCAATTTTTTCTGACCAAATCGAAAATACCGATTGCGCGCAATGCGCAGCAGACAGATCCATGCCCCCAAACGGCAGGATCTGTTTTTTTATGCATCGGACGCTGTTCCCCAAAATAGAACTGCCATTTCACCTCATTTCCTAGTGACTAAACAAGAAAATACTGGGATTCTTTTTGTGAAATATGTCAAAATCCTTCCCAAAATCTGTTTGACAGATTGGTGCTATGGTGTTATAATCAGAACACGGATTCGTAATTAGGAATGTAATTCCTAATTACGAACAACTGAAGTGGCAATACAATTGAGAGAGCAGCATGATTGCTGCAAGGAAAATAAAACTTTGAAAATACAGATCCCTGTGTATCCTTTGAGATCTGACACAAGGCCGGCAGATGCCCGGAGTTTTTTACAAGCAAAACATCACAGCAGTGAAAAAGGAGTGGAGTGCATGTGTAATGCCATGATTATTGACAGCAAAGATAATGTTGCGGTAGCCATTGAGCCGATTTTCCAAGGCGATACTGTCACCTACCTTTGCGACGGTGTGGAACATACCCTGACGGCGCGGAATGATATTCCCATTTATCATAAGCTTGCCATCCGGGTTATTGGCTGCGAAGAACCGGTTGTCAAATATGGAGAACATATCGGCTTTGCGACCTGTGACATAACAACCGGCGAACACGTCCATGTGCACAATGTAGAAGGCCGCCGGGAAAACCCCGAAGAAAAAGAATAGGAGGACAGACATGACTTTTTATGGATATCAGCGGCCTGACGGCCGCGTAGGTGTGCGCAACAAGGTGCTGATCCTTCCCGCCAGCGTCTGTGCTTCGGATACCGCCCGCATCATTGCCCAGCAAGTCGAAGGCGCGGTCACTTTCAACAACCAACTCGGCTGTTCGCAAGTCGCTTCCGACCAGCAGTATGTTATGGATGTAATGGCGGGTTATGCCGCCAATCCGAATATTTATGGAACAGTCGTCGTCTCGCTCGGATGTGAAAACTGCCAGATGGATCTAGTGGTTAAGGCCATTCAGGAGCGTACCAACAAGCCGATCCGTCAGGTCATCATTCAAGAAGTCGGCGGCACGCTCAAAGCGGTCGATATCGGCGTACGATATGCCAAAGAGCTGACAACGCAGGCCTCCCTGCTGCAAAAAATGCCCTTCCCTATGTCCGAACTGATCATCGGAACCGAATGCGGTGGCTCCGACCCTACCAGCGGCTTAGCAGCCAATGTGCTGATCGGGGAAATGAGCGACCGCATTGTGGCGGCAGGAGGCACCTCCATTCTGTCCGAAACCACGGAATTTATTGGTGCCGAACATATTCTTGCCCGCCGTGCAGCAAATAAAGAGGTACATGACCGGATTTTCGAAATTGTCCACCGGTATGAACGGGCGATGCATCTGGTCGGAGAGAAAATCCGCGAAGGCAATCCCGCACCAGGCAACAAGGCTGGCGGCATTACTACGCTGGAGGAAAAATCCCTCGGCTGCATCCACAAGGGTGGCAACAGCCCCATTATGGCGGTTTATGACTATGCCAAACAAATCAAACCCAAAAGTGGTCTGGTCATTATGGATACCCCGGGCAATGACCCGGCTTCGGTTTCCGCTATGGTCGCAGGCGGTGCACAGGTGGTCGTATTCTCCACTGGACGCGGCACGCCGACCGGCAATCCCATCGCTCCGGTTATCAAAATCACCGGCAACCGTATGACCTTTGCCAAAATGGAAGATAACATCGACGTAGATGCTTCTTCCCTGATTTATGGCGGCAGCCTCCAGCAGTTAGGGGACGACCTGATGCAATTGGTGTCCGAGGTGGCCAGCGGTCGTCAGACCAAAGCCGAAGCGCTTGGCTTTACTGAAATGTCGATTGCCCGTGTATGCAACTTTGTTTGAGTCTTTATATGCCAAAATAAGTATCTGTCGATATAGGAGATGAAAGTCCAATGAAGAAAAATTACGCCGTGATGGATGGAAACACGGCTGCAGCCCATGTTGCCTATGCCTTTACCGAGGTGGCGGCAATCTATCCGATCACGCCATCCTCTCCGATGGCGGAAAAGGTGGATGAATGGTCTGCAAAGGGCAGAAAAAATCTGTTTGGTTCGACCGTAGATGTGATTCAGATGCAGTCGGAAGCAGGCGCCGCGGGCACCTGCCACGGTGCTTTGCAGGCCGGCGCACTGACCACGACGTTTACTTCATCGCAGGGTCTGATGCTCATGATTCCCGCCATGTATGCGATGGGTGGTCAGTTTCTTCCCAACGTCATGCACATTGCTTCCCGTGTGGTCACCTCCAACCACCATTCTATCTTCGGCGATCACACCGACTTTATGACCTGCCGCACCACCGGCTATGCCATGCTGATGTCCTCCTCACCGCAGGAAGCGATGGATTTGGGCGCGGTCGCGCACCTGTCCGCTATCCGTGCAAAGTATGCGTTTATGCATTGCTTTGACGGTTTCCGTACCTCACACGAGATGCAACGTATTGAGGCGCTCGATTATGAAGAACTGCGCGGCTTAGTTGACTACGACGCATTGCGCGACTTCCGCCGTAACGCGCTCAATCCGGAGCATCCTACCAACCGTGGCAACAATGTAAACCCCGATATTTATTTCCAGTGCAAGGAAGGCGCAAACGTCAAGAGCGCAATCGTGCCTGAGACGGTTGAGCACTATATGCATGAGATCAACAAGATCACTGGCCGCAACTACCAGCTGTTCAATTACTATGGCGCAGAGGACGCAGAGGAAGTTGTTGTTGTCATGTGCTCAGCCTCGGAAGCACTCAAGGAAACCGTAAACTACCTCAACGCACACGGCCGCAAGGTCGGCATGGTGCAGATCCACCTGTACCGCCCATTCTCAGTTCCGCATTTTTCGGCAGCCATTCCGGCAACCTGCAAAAAGATTGCAGTACTCGACCGCTCCAAGGAAGTCGGTTCGGTTGGTGAGCCGGTCTATCTGGACGTCTGCACTGCGCTGCACCAGGCAGGACGCGGCGATATTCAGATCATCGGCGGTCGTTACGGCTTGTCCTCCAAAGATACCACTCCTGGCCAGCTGATTGCAGTCTATGACAACCTCGCACAGGATACCCCGAAAAACAACTTCACCATTGGCATCAACGATGACGTTACTTACACTTCGCTCGACTACAAGGAAGTCGAGATGCCGCATCCGGGGCAGGTTTCCTGCAAGTTGTGGGGTCTGGGCGGCGATGGTACGGTCGGCGCAAACAAAAATGCGATCACGACCATCGGACTGACGGCAGATAAATATGCACAGGCTTATTTCTCCTATGACTCGATGAAATCTGGCGGCTTGACCCAGTCGCACCTGCGCTTTGGTGACGAACCAATCCTCTCAACCTACCTTGTTTCGGCTGCAGATTTTGTAGCGGTACACGCGCCGACCTATGTCAGCAAGTATGACACCACCGAAGATCTCAAGGATGGCGGTATCTACCTGCTCAACTGCCCGTGGAGTGTGGAAGATCTGGAAACACGCCTGCCTGCCAAGGTCAAACGCGATCTGTGCCGTAAACATGCTCAGTTCTACATCATCGACGCGGCCAAGCTAGCCGCTGAAATCGGTCTAGGCAAGCGCACCAACAGCATTCTGCAAGCAGCCTTCTTTGCACTGACCAAGGTCATACCACTGGATATTGCGGTCGAAGATATGAAAAAGAATAACTATAATTCTTACTTCAAGAAGGCCGGTCAAAAGATCGTTGATATGAACAATCAGGCGGTTGATGTCGGCATCAGCGCCGCCGTCAAGGTGGATATTCCAGCTGATTGGGCAGATGCGACAGACACCCCGACGACGGAGGTCGATGCGACTCCATTTGTCAAGGATATCGTGCTGCCGATGGATCGTCAGCAAGGTGATAAACTACCGGTTTCGGTATTCCAGAAGCACGGTGTGCTAGACGGCACCTGGGAAAACGGCACTTCGGCCTATGCCAAGCGCGGCGTTGCCACCAAGGTGCCCAAGTGGGACGGCAGCAAGTGTGCACAGTGCAACCGCTGTGTAGCTACCTGTCCGCACGCAGCCATCCGCCCGGTTTTGCTGACCGAAGAGGAGCAGGCAGGTGTGCCAGCATCCTTCACGACTGTACCGGCCAAGGGCCTGGGCAAGGATGCGCCGTCGTACTCCTATCGGATACAGGTTTCCCCCTATGACTGTCTTGGCTGCGGCGTCTGCCTGACAGCCTGCCCGGTAGAGGGCGCATTGACCATGACGCCATTTGAAGAAATGAAGAAAGAACAGAGCAACTTTGACGCAGTCGCTATGAACGAACGCTATCTCAAGCCGGATGTCATCAGCGATAAGAACATGAAGTCCATCCAATTTGCAAAGCCCTATTTCCAGTTCTCCGCTGCCTGTGCCGGCTGTGCCGAAACCACTTATATTAAACTGGTCAGCCAGCTGGTGGGCGACCATATGTACATTGGTAACGCGGCAGGCTGCTCCTCTGCATACAGCGGTGGCGCTCCCATCCTACCGTATTGCAAGGATAACCGCGGCTTTGGCCCGGCTTGGGAACATTCTCTGTTTGAAGATAATGCGGAATTTGCCTACGGTTTCTTCCACGCACAGGATGCTATCCGCAAAGAAATCATCCTGCATCTGGAATCCCTGCGCAAAGCAGGCGTCGCAGTAAATGCAATCGATGCTTATCTGGCTAACTGGAATGACCACGAAAAATCCCGCTCAGTGTCAGATGCGCTGATTGCAGCACTAGACGATGTCGAAAACACGCCTGATGTCACCTTTGTGCTGGAAAACAAGGAATATCTGTCGAAAAAATCCGTTTGGGCAATCGGCGGCGACGGCTGGGCTTACGATATCGGTTTCGGTGGCATCGATCATGTACTTGCGCAGAATCAGGATGTGAACCTGATGGTATTGGATACCGAAGTCTATTCCAACACGGGCGGTCAATCCTCCAAGGCAACACCGACCGCTGCGGTTGCAAAATTCGCCTCGGGCGGCAAGCAAATCGCTAAGAAGGATCTCGGCGCCATCTTTATGAACTACGGCTATGTATATGTCGCACAGGTAGCCATCGGTTACGATCAGGCGCAAACACTCAAGGCCATCCGCGAAGCAGAAGCGTATCCAGGCCCGTCGCTGATTATCTGCTACTGCCCGTGCCTCGAACAGCATATCAAGGCAGGCATGAGCTGCACGCAGACTGAAATGAAAAAAGCGGTTGAATGCGGATACTGGCAGCTGTATCGCTACGATCCGCGCCGTACGGCGCAGGGGCTCAATCCCTTCCAGTTGGATTCTCCCGAGCCGGATACGAGCAAACTGATGGATTACCTGATGGGCGAAAATCGCTTTGCATCGCTCAAAAACAATTTTCCCGATCGTGCAGATGCCCTTTATGAAAAGGCAATTTGCGATATCAAGGCTCGCTATGAAAAATACCGCAAAATGGCGGACGATGCCAACGTATAATTTCCAATTTCCCAAAATGCTTTTCTGATAGCCTATGACAGAAAAACCCGTTCAGCCGGTAATCTTTTACTGACTGAACGGGTTTTGTCTTTTTTAAACCTCTGCATCAATTTCCCGAATCGTCAAAAAACTCAATCCTCCAGTGCGAGGGCCGCTTCCGCAGCCATAAGCAGCAGCCGCTGGAATTCCTTGCGCTCGTCGCCTGTCATGTGCTGCGTGATTTGTCCGAAGCACGCTTCAATCTGCTCTTTGATGAATGGATACACCTCCCACGCCTTTTCCGTGGGGCGGATATCATAGGTGCGCTTATCCTTTGCGTTGGTGGAACGAATGAGAAAGCCGATTTCCTCCAGTTTGGTAACCGTCTTTGCAATCACACTTTTGTCCAATGACAGCCGCTTGGTGATTTCATCCTGTGTCAAACCGTCAAAATCGCAGACAATCAGAATGACTACGGCCTGTGCCGCCGTCAAATGGTAGGGGACACAACCATTATTGAGCCAAATATGCGATTTTCGGTATAAAATAGATATGGCCTTGAACGGACTGTCCATGATGTAAGGCATGCACAAGCCTCCCTTCTGCTGGTTGTTATTATAAGCTATTTTAGTTGCAGTTGCAACCGGATAATGACGCGGCCATGTTCCCATGTTATTCTAATATAGTGGCATTTGCCACTATATTTTTTTACTCACACCTATAAAGGAGCTTTACGCACATGGAACAAACAGAAAAAATCTGGAACCGAAAATTCATCCTTCTCTTTATCACCAACCTGTTGGTATTAGCAGCGTTTTATGCCTCTATCCCTATTATCCCCATCTATTGTCAGGAAATCGGCATCACCTGGTCGAAAATCGGTATCGTGCTGACTGCCATGTCCGTGGCAACCATTCTGTTTCGTCCGATTGCAGGCTATTTGCTGGATAATTTCAACCGTTATCACGTCTATCTACTGTTTCTGGCACTATTCTGCCTGTCCTTCCCCAGTTTTATCGCGTTCCCGCTATTCGGCGCACTGATTGTCATTCGCCTGTACATGGGCGCGGTGTACTCGGTCTGCGGCTCGGCCACCATGACGCTGGCCAGCGATGTACTGCCGGTGACCAAAATCACCGAGGGCATCAGCCGCTTTGCTTTTACGGTGTCCATCGGCATGGCGGTCGGCCCCTATGTCGGCATTCAGGTACAGAACAACATGAGCAGCAAAGCCTCCTTCCTGACGATTTTCGGCATCACCGTGGTCGCTCTGATTTGCGTTGCCTGTTGCCGCATCCGCTATCCCAAGGTAGAGCGGAAAAAATTTTCGTTTAAAGATACCATCCACGTTTCCGCACTTCCATTCATGTTCAACATGATGTTTTTGATGATTCCCTACGGCGCAGTGATTGCTTATTCCTCCATTCTGGCACAGGAAAAGGGCTTAACGCCCTTTCTCCCATACTTCTATATCTGCCTTGTTGCCGGCATGTTGACCTCTAAATTATCCACACAAAAGATGATTGATGCCGCCAAACACCGTGTTTTGGTTTATATCAGTCTGGTAATTCTGATTATCACGATGGCGAGCTATCTGTTTTTGTCCACCGGCGTACATATGCTGATCGCGGGCTATTTCTTCGGACTTGGCTATGGTATTTTGCAGCCGCTGTTCCAGTCCTTTGTAACCGGTACTACCCCCGCCCCCAAGCGCGGCGTCGCCAACGCCACCTACATGCTATCTTATGACGTCGGCATCGGTATCGGCTCTCTTCTGATGGGCTGTCTGCAGGAAACCATCGGTTTGCCGACTGGCTTTGCTCTGACTGCCATTGCCTATGTCATCGGCGGTATCATTTATATCATCCACGTGGATGGGTATTACCACAAGCTGCGGCATGAGCTGCACCATCAGTAAAGCCCTTTGATAATGTACACACAGGTATCAATCCCCAGCGTTCCGCTGTTGAGCGTGATATCATAATTCTGCGCATGCCCCCACTTCATATTGGTATAAAACCGATGATAAATGGCGCGGCGTTTATCCTTTTCCTTGAGACGCTGCTCCGGAGCGGCTTCGCGCTCGCCGTATACCTTGACGATACGCTCTGCGCGGAATTTCATATCCGCATGGATGAACACCCGCAGGCAATCCGCCTTGTCCCGCAAAATGTAGTCCGCGCAGCGGCCGACAATGACACACGGCCCCTTTTCCGCGAGCTCAGTGATGATGTTATACTGAATCGTCCACAGATAATCCGCGTTGTTGGGTCCGGCTGCCCGGTGTGAAAAAGCCGAGGACAGGTATCCACCGGGCGAGTATTCGCCCGCATCCTTGATATAATTTTCGCTGAACCCGCTTTGCTCTGCAATTTTCTGAAGCAGCTCACTGTCATAGCAGGGGATTCCCAACTCTTCCGCTACTTTTTTGCCAATCGTACGGCCGCCGCTGCCAAACTCACGACTGATGGTAATCGCTCTGTTTTTCATATTTGGACCTCTCCTTCCAATCAACATATATATTTCTTTGCTCTGCCCACTTATGCCGCTGCCGGGTCTTCTTTTAACTGCTTTCTCTCATAAATGAGCAGAATCAGCGAAAACAGAAAAGCCAGACCGTCTGCGACCGGACCCGTCCACAGCACACCGACCACGCCGAGGAACATCGGCAAAATGATTGCCGTCGGCACAAAGAAAATTATTTGGCGGGAAAGCGAAAGAATTGCCGATTTCACCGGCTTGCCGATGGCCTGCAAATAAATTGCCATCACGGTCTGAAAACCGGTCAGAGGACAAAACAGCAAAAAGATGCGGAACGACAATACGGCAAATTCATTGTACAAGCCTTCCTCCGAACCAAACAGCGAAACGACGCTCATCGGAGCGAACTGGAAGATCAGGAATGCGATGATGGCTACGATTTCCGAGGCAACCAGCGCAATATCAAATGCCTTGCGCACGCGCAGGAAATTCTTTGATCCGTAATTGAAGCCGATGATCGGCTGCGCACCGGTGGAGATACCGACCCAGAATCGAAATCAATATCTGATTGACCTTCATCACAATCCCCATGGCTGTCAGCGGAATTTCCGCCCCATAAATCGACTGCGCACCATACGACGCCAGCAGATTATTCGAAAGCGCCATGACGATCGTAATGGCAATTTGTGTGATGAAGCTGCTGATGCCAAGACTTAATACATTTTTACAGTTTTTTGCACGCAGACGAAAAGCAGAAGTATCGACATGAAAGGTTTTAAAGCGGAAAAGGTACGCGACCGATACGATAAAGGAACCAACCTGTCCCAGGACGGTGGCGATTGCCGCGCCCTGCACGCCCATATGAAATACGAAGATGAAAATGGGGTCAAGAACCGTATTGATGACAGCGCCGAGAATCATGGAAAACATAGCATACTTCGGGCTTCCATCCGCACGGATCATGGAATTGAGTGCAGTGGGAATCATCATAAACGGCAGACCCATGCCAATGATATAGCCATATTCCAACGCATAAGAGCGCAGCGCATCGGTTGCGCCAAACAGCGTCAAAATCGGATTGATGAAAATGAGAAAAACAGCCATCAAAGCAATACTGACCACTGTCACCATAATGACAGCGTTGCCCACGCCTTTTTCGCGCTGTCGATATCCCCTTCACCGAGTTTCAAACTCAAAAATGCCGCGCCGCCGTCGCCAATCATCGACGCAAACGCCAGTGCAATGATCGTGATAGGGAATACAACATTGGTTGCGCCATTTCCCAGATAGCCAACGCCCCAGCCAATAAAAATCTGGTCAACAATGTTATACAGCGAGTTGACCAGCAGGGAAATAACACAGGGAACCGCAAATCTCACGATCAACCGGCCGACTGGCTCGGTTGCAAAAGGACTTTTGCTTGTTGAAACAATTTTTTCCATTCTTATGCTCTCCTTATTAAGTAACTGGTTACTTATTAAGATGAAAAAGCAGGCAGCGCACCGGAGGGGTTATCTCGACACACTGCCCAGGAATTGCTTTTTCCTCAATCGAAAGGGCTATTCCGAATCAATGTTTTTCAAAAGCATATCTGCCATTTGCAGCAGCGTTTGCTTTTGCTCCTGTGTAAAATTGCTGCACAATTCCGACAAGACCTCTTCATCCTGCGCCAAAATCATCTGATGGATACCGCGTGACTGCTCTGTACAGGTGATTTTTTTATATCTTCGGTCTATGTCGCTGGGAACACAACGGATAAATCCCTTGCTTTCCAGTCGCTGCAGCAGCTTAGTCATAGCCGGATGCGTCACATGCTCGATCCGTTCCAAATCATCCTGATGGATTTCCGTTTGTCCTGCCGCCTCCAGGCGACTGACCGACCCCAGCACACGCAGCTGCACTGCGGTCAATCCCATGGTGCCAGCCTTTTCATCCAGCTTCTTGCGAAACGCGCGGTTAATAATGGCGATTTTCAATCCAAACGGCATCACGCCCGGCATAAGTTCACCTCATCCAAATAAGTAACTAATTACATAATAGGCTGCTTTATCGCATTTGTCAAGACAATGGTAAAAAGCAATTGATCCATCCCGCTTTCCTCTGCGCGCTATTCGCCCAATGTCGGATGGGATTGCGCATAGGCTTTCCGGATGTCCTTCGGCATTTCCTCCGGTTTCATATGGCGCAGCCGTTCCTCGCTTCCGTCCTGCAACGCCTGCTCATAGTACCAGCACTTGAACCGCAGCATTGCCTGCACCTGCTGCAAACGCTCCATCTCCTCCTCGACGCACTGCTTTTGCCGACGAAACAACGCAAGCCGCTCCGGATAGGTGCTGCTGCCCTCCACGCACCACCCCATAAACCGTTTGATATCCTTGATCTCCAGACCGGATTTTTTCAGACAGTCGATCACGCGCAGCGCGTCGATCTCCTGCTCACTGAACTTTCGGATACCGGAATCCCGGCGCATCCCGGGAAATAATCCTTCTTTATCGTAATATCGCAGCGTCGAAACCGGAATATCAAACATTCTGGATACCTCGCCAATTGTGTACATTCCTTTTCCACACCTTTCGCAAAAAACATCTTGACCTAAAGTCAGGTTTAGGTATTACAATGATTTTATCATAGAATAACAACCCCGTCAAACGAAAAGGAGCAGCAAATATGGAAAAATTGCAATTGGGCACAGAATGGGATAAAACCTTCCCGCGCAGCGAACAGGTGGAGCACAAGAAAGTCACCTTTCACAATCGCTACGGCGTCACGCTGGCAGCCGATCTGTATGCGCCGCGCGGCGTGGACGGCCCACTTCCTGCGCTGGCTGTCAGCGGCCCGTTTGGAGCAGTCAAAGAACAGTCCTCCGGTCTGTACGCACAGAAAATGGCGGAAAAAGGCTTTCTGACCATTGCTTTCGACCCGTCTTTCACCGGTGAAAGCGGCGGCTTCCCGCGCAACGTCGCCTCGCCGGATATCAATACCGAGGATTTTCAGGCGGCGGTAGATTTCCTCTCCGTGCAGGAAAACGTAGACCCTGAGCGCATCGGCATCATCGGTATCTGTGGTTGGGGCGGCATGGCGCTCAACGCCGCCGCGATCGACCCCCGCATCAAAGCGACCGTCGCTTCCACTATGTACGACATGACCCGCGTCACCGCAAAGGGATATTTTGACGCAGAGGACAGCGAACAGGCGCGCTTCGAAAAGCGCAAGGCGCTCTGTGCGCAGCGCACGGAGGATTATAAAAACGGAAGTTATGCCCGCGCCGGCGGCGTGGTCGACCCGCTGCCTGCGGATGCGCCCGATTTTGTCAAGGACTATTATGCGTACTACAAAACCGAGCGCGGCTACCATCCCCGCTCGCTCAACTCTAACGATGGATGGAATGTCACCTCGTCGCTGTCCTTCCTCAACATGCCGATTCTGCAATACAGTCAGGAAATCCGCAGCGCGGTACTGCTGATTCACGGCGACAAAGCGCATTCCTGCTATTTCAGCCGCGACGCCTATGCTAAACTGACCGGCGACAATAAGGAACTGATGCTGATTCCCGGCGCTGTCCACACCGATCTGTATGACAATCTGGATGTCATTCCGTTTGATAAAATGGCCGCGTTTTTTAACGAATACCTCAAGTAAGCCCTTGAAATTGCGTATTGCATAGGAGGTGCATAGCATATGCTTTCCAAACTGATGCTGACCCTGCTTGTCTGCATGGGCATGACCGGATGCGAAACACCGCCCGCCACAACGGACACGGCCACCGTGCCGTCTGTTTCCGATCCATCGGACGTACAACCGCCGGAAGAGACGGCAGAAGGGGAGAGTACGTCCGACCAAACCATCGTGCTCGAAGTCAACGGCACGGAGATTCCCGTCCAGTGGGAGGAAAACCGCGCGGTCGAGGATTTGAAAGCACTGCTTGCGGATGGCGCACTGACCATACAGATGACCGCATACGGCGGCTTTGAGCAAGTCGGCGCATTGCCGCAAACCCTCACGTCGGACAATACCCAAATCACAACCGAGCCGGGGGATATCGTTTTGTATAACGGAAATTCTATCGTGCTGTTCTATGGCTCCAACACTTGGAGCTATACCAAACTGGGACATATGACAGACTTTGACGAAGCATTGACAGAACTGCTCAGCGCAGACACCGTCACAGTCACGTTATCCCTGACCGAATGACAAATCGAACTGCTTGATTTATCCGGCTGTTATAACTTCTCTTCTTTGTTTCTGATATAATGTCCGGATTTGCCCCCTGCTTTCTCTAACAGGCAGATATTTTGTATTTCCATGCCGCGGTCAACCGCTTTGCACATATCATAAACCGTCAAAGCCGCAACACTGGCCGCGGTCAGAGCTTCCATCTCAATACCGGTTTTCCAATGGCATTTCAGCGTGGCTTTAACTCGCAAACACGCCGGTTCTTCGGTTTCAAAGTCAATGGAAAACGATTCAATCGGCAGCGGATGGCACATCGGGATCCATTCAAACGTCCGCTTTGCCGCCATAATGCCGGCAATACGCGCGCAGGAGAAAACGTCTCCCTTCGGCATGGTTCCCTCGCATATCATGGCCAGCGTTTGGGGCTGCATCCTTATTTCCGCCTGCGCCACGGCCATGCGCTCGGTGATTGCTTTTTCACCAATGTTTACCATATGTGCGTTTCCTTTGTCATCCAAATGGGAAAGCTGCAATTTTCTCATCTCCTGTGCTTTTCTCAATGGTGTTTGCACCATTTTCGTACTCCATTGTATCAGAGGTTCTGTTATCGAACAATGTCCATCAGCAAAGAATTCCTTATCGGCAACAATTGCACGAATAAAATGGGATGGTATCATACCATCCCATTTATTTTTTATTATCTCTGCCTAAGATTTATCAGAAAATTCTCTCCTAAATATCAAAATACGAAATCCGCATAACCGAGCAACACCTTATTCAAATTTCGTATCTATTTTCGTACTTTGATACTGGTGTCGGAATTTTGCTGGTGAAAGGCCATACTCCTCTTGAAAAATCCGATAAAAATAGCTCAAATTAGAAAACCCAACATCCAGACAAATATCCAAAATACTGCTATCCGTATGTATCAGCTGATTGGCGGCGTAATTCAACTTTAGCTTGTTGATATAGTGGATGGGGGTACAGTTCATTTTGGCTTTAAATACACGGCACAAATGTTCGTGAGAACAGCCGGACAGTTGAATCATCCGCTCCAAACCGTGGATATAATTTCGATTCGTCTCCATCTGATAAAGCAGATGCTCAAACCAATCCTGATCTGTATTTTCCGAAAAATACAGGCTATTGGAAAAATATGTGATGAAAATACGCATAACCAGAATACGCATCTGCGTTTTAATAAGGTCAACGTTATTGATATCCGTGCTGCCAATATCCTCCAACATCTGTTTTACCTTATTTTTTTCTCCCGGTGTCAATAATACACAGGGAGGTTTGGTGGAAGTCATCAGCTCATGGGTCGGAAAGCCGGGACCAAGATATGAAAAAAGGCTTTCGGCAATTTGGTGGGAAAAAGCGAGGTTAATATGCCTTCCCGGTTTGGTGTAAGCGCGGCTATGTACCTCTCCTGGGCGCACCAGCATCAAAGAGCCGGGTTGAAGGATGTTGTGACATTCGGAAGTAGAATATTCCTGTTCGCCCTCCAAAAGCAGAAATACCTCAAAAAAATCATGATAATAGCGCAATGCTAAAAAAACACAAAAAAAGTCAATGCCAGACAAGAAGTGAAATAGGCACGACGATATAATAACGATAAGATATAAATAAAACAAGCAAAAGAACAATAAAACTTGTTATATTTTAACAAAAAAAATTGGTAAATATTTGCTTGCAGAATGCATTGATCGCCCCAACACACATTTGCAGGCATATATACAAGGAGGTATTCTATGAGGCTCGGAATTGGCCTGTACAGAGACATGTTAAATAAGGACCACTGCATTTTTGCCCAGCAATCTGGATGCACCGATGTAGTTGCCCATCTGGCCAACTACTATGTGGGGAATATTCTTCCCACAACAAATGCAGAGGAAAACTACGGTGTCTGTGAACTAAACGATCCCATTTGGGAAAAAGAAAGCATTATCAAAATAAAGGAAGAGATGGCGGAGTACGGTTTGAATCTTTATGCGATTGAAAACTTTGCTCCCTCTGACTGGTATGATGTTCTGCTGGATGGAGAAAAGCGGGACGAGCAGATGAAAAACCTCAAGCAGATCATCCGGAATGTAGGAGAAGCAGGTATTCCAGTATTCGGATATAATTTCAGTATTGCAGGAGTCTGGGGGCACACAAGACGCAACGCAGCCCGGGGCGGTGCAGAAAGCGCCTGCTTTGATGATGAAACGGCGGGAGCTGACTGTCCCATCCCACTGGGTGAGGTATGGAATATGACCTATGACACCAATGCCCCTAAGGGATTTTTGAAGCCCGTTACCCATGAAGAACTCTGGGATCGCTACACCCGCTTTATCAGAGAACTGCTGCCTGTCGCTGAAGAGTATGGAGTGCAACTGGCGCTCCATCCGGACGATCCCCCGATGCCCACGATGCGCGGTCACGCACGACTGGTTTACCAACCTCGGTTCTATGAAAAGGTGCGCGAGATCAGCGACAGCCCCTCCAACTGCTTTGAACTTTGCCTGGGCAGCATTCAAGAGATGACAGAAGGCAATACATATGATATGCTGCGATATGCACTGGAATCCAACGCAGCGGCGTACATCCATTTCCGAAACGTGAAGGGAAAAGTCCCTCACTACAAGGAAGTCTTTGTGGATGAGGGCGATATCAATATGCTGGAGGTTGCCAGAATTCTCAAGGAGTACGATTATCAAGGCGTACTGATTCCAGATCATACTCCCCTGCTCAACTGCAAGGATGCGTGGTATGCAGGCATGGCATTTGCCCTCGGTTATATGCGTGCAGTCAAACAGATGATATGGGGAAGGGAGAATTGACATGGAATGGAAGAACGATCAGGAACTGTTTCAGCTCATTTGTCAGGAGCTCTATACGCCGGTAGTAGGTGATATCCTCGATACATTGGGATATTATCACCAGTTTCTTCCTCAGGAAATTACACCCGCCAAACTGGAAATGAAACTGGCAGGTCGGGCGATGCCTGCGGTCATGGTGGATGTCTATGGGGAGCAGGAAAAGCCTTTCGGCCTGCTGACACAGGCATTAGACCAACTCCAGCCCGGCGAAATCTATATTGCCTCCGGCGGAGCGATGCGCTGTGCTTATTGGGGCGAGTTATTGACTGCAACTGCCAAGAAGCGCGGGGCAGTGGGTGCTGTTATCAATGGCTTCCATCGAGATACACCTCAGATGCTTTCTCAGAACTTTCCTGTGTTTTCGCGCGGCCGCTATGCACAGGATTCCAGTGTAAGAACTCAGGTCATCGATTATCGCTGCTATATTGAAGTTGGCGATGTCGGAATACATCCGGGCGACCTGGTATTTGGAGATTTGGACGGCGTGCTGATTATTCCTCAGAAGGTAGAGGAGGTGGTAATTACCAAAGCTCTGGAAAAAGCACGAGGCGAAAAGGTAGTGCGGCAGGCAATTGAGGGCGGCATGAGCGCTACCGAAGCGTTTGCGAAATTCGGGATTCTTTGATACACAAAGCATTGATGTAAAAAATGAAAGGAATGAAAGTGGAAATGAAAAAGATCTTGTGTGCGCTTTTGAGTGGAGCCATGGTGCTCTCTATGACAGCATGCGGCGGCGGTACCTCTTCTTCCGCTGGAACAGGGGAAGGCAGCAATGGGGATGCAGCCAATCCAATTCGCATTCAGATTGGCTATGAAATGAATCCCGGCGAGCCGATGGATGTTGCCTGTAAGGAGTGGAAACGTCTGGTAGAGGAAAAATCCGGAGGTTCTATGGTGGTAGAACTGTTTCCCTCCAGCCAGTTGGGCAACAAGGACGACCTGATGGATCAGATGATTGCCGGTAAAGCAGTGATCACCACAGGCAGCGCAGGCTACTTTGCCGACCGCGGCGCACCTGATATGGGCATTACCTTTGGTCCTTATATGTTTGAAAACTGGGAGCAGCTGGATAAAGTTCTGGCCAGCGACTGGTGGGCTGACCAGTGTGGAATCCTAGAGGGACAGGGTCTGAAGGTTCTGACCTCGTGGCACTTCGGTGAGCGCCATACCATGACCACCAAGCCCGTCAACTCTGTTGAAGACTTCAAGGGACTGAAGATTCGCGTACCCAATAATAAAATCCAAATTGAAGGCTTCAAAGTGCTGAATGCTACGCCTGTTCCGATGTCTCTGGGTGATGTATACACCTCTTTGCAGCAGGGTGTTATTGATGGACTGGAAAATCCGCTGTCCACTCTGTATGCGGGCAAGTATCAGGAAGTTGCGAAGTATGTGATTCTGGACGGACACATCAAGGACTTCACCTCCTGGGTCTGCGGCACCACTTTCTATGACAGCCTGACCGATGAGCAGAAGGAGATTTTGTCATCCTCCGCTGAGGAAGCCGGCGTTATGAACAACGAAATTTCTGAAAAAGCCCATGCGGAAGCACTGGAAAAGATGAAAGAAGAAGGCGTGCAGGTCATCGAACTGGATTACGATGAGCTGAAAGAAGCCACCAAGTCCTTCTATGAGATGGATGTATTCACCAGTGTCTGGTCTGAGGGCTTGTATGATACGCTGCAGGAAATCATTAACAGTTGAGGTGTCCGGAGGAGTGACCCATGAGCACAACAAAAAAGTTACTGCGCCATGCCATAAACATTGATTGGATGGTGGCTGGAATTGCATTTATCATTCTGGTCATTATTACATTTGTAGGCGTTATCATGCGCTATTTCGTCCACGCTCCTCTGATATGGCTGGAGGAAGCGCAGCTGCTCTGCTTTTTGTGGATGGCTGTCATGGGCGGCAGCGCGGTTTTTCGGCACGGCAGTCATATTTGCATTGATGTATTGGTGGACAGCCTGCCGCCGGCAATACAGCGAGCGATTATCTGGCTTGTAGCGCTGGTCAATGTCGTTGTACTGGCGTATCTGTTTCAAAAGGGACTGGCATATTCCATGCAGATGCTGCAAAGTTCCAGAATAACAAACATCCTGGGGATTCCTTATGCAATCATATACGGTATCCTTCCGGTTGGCTGCATCCTGATGATCATCAGCCAGTTTGTATATCTTTTTGAAAAAAGGGAGGGTGACGCATGAGTGTAATCGGTATTGCTTCGATTGTGATTCTGGTGCTGATTTTTCTCAAGGTACCGGTCTTTGTCTCTCTGCTCTGCGGTTCCATGACTTACTTTATGCTCACCCCTGGAATTGCCACGCAGTTGTTTGCACAGCGCATGCTGGCTGGCATGAGCAATATGGCTCTTTTAGCAGTTCCCTTTTTTTGTCTGTGCCGGTGTCTTTATGAACTATTCCGGCGTCACCAAACGAGTCATGGCCTTCTGCCAGCTGCTGACCCACCGAATGAATGGCGGACTGGCACAAGTCAACGTATTACTGTCCACCTTGATGGGCGGACTCTCCGGCTCGAACTTAGCCGACGCCGCCATGGAAGCAAAAATGCTGGTTCCGGAAATGGAGGCCAAGGGATACAGCAAAGAGTTTTCTACGGTTATCACTGCAACATCTTCCATTATTACCCCTCTGATTCCGCCTGGAATTGCCATGATCCTTTATGGCTCGATCGCCAATGTCTCCATCGGAAAGCTCTTTATTGCAGGCATCGGCCCCAGTCTGCTTCTGTGCTTATCTCTCATGATTTTAGTATCCTTCATTAGTAAAAGACGAGGATACAAGCTGGCCAGCAAAGAAAGAATTTCTGCGGGACAAGCATTGTCTATCGTGAAACAGGCTATTCTGCCTCTATGCCTGCCTGTTATCATCATCGGCGGTGTGCGCCTTGGTATCTTCACCCCAACGGAAGCCGGTGTAGTCGCCATTGTCTACTCGATTTTTCTGGGTGTACTCTATAGAGAGCTGACGGTTGACGCCTTTATGTCGTGAGTCAAAGAAACCATCACCACAACGGCGTCCATCATGTTGATTGTAGGATCTGCATCTGCCTTTGCATGGATTCTGACAAAGGAGCAGATTCCACAGCAGTTGACGGAATTTATCGTCGGGCTCACAGCCAACAAGTACATCTTCCTCATTATGATCAATATCTTCCTGCTGCTGGTGGGTATGTTCATTGAAGGAAGCGCAGCTATGGTTGTGCTGGTTCCTCTGCTGGCGCCGGTTGCAGCAGCCTTCCAGATTAATGAAATTCAGTTTGCCATGGTTGTTATTTTCAATCTGGCTCTGGGCTGCCTGACGCCTCCGATGGGCATTCTGATGTTTGTAACCTGCGATATTACAAAGTGCAAGATCAAGGCATTTCTCCAGGAAGCGATCCCATTCTATATCCTTTTACTGATCTGCCTGCTTTTGCTGACCTTTGTCCCGGCCTTCACCTGCGGAATTGTGGATCTGATGTTCTAATCACTAACGATTTTTCGCATGCAGCATAATCTTTTCGTATTAGAACAGCCAAAACAACTGATTTTCCTCTTTCTCAACTATAATACAAACAAATGCGCCCCGTCTTTTGCAGGCAGTGATTTACCTGCAAAAGACGGGGCGCATTTGTTATTACAATCATCTTTCGAACATTTTTACTGATTAAACCACAATTATCCCTTGGCATTTGTAAAACAAAGCTTTATAAGGCTTGTGATTGAAGCAAAAGCACAGCCTCTTTCACCGATGGTGTGGTTTCATAGTGTAAATAATTAAATTCCTGCATCGGAGGATCGATTGCATATGTCTTCAAATTTGATTTGATATATTCCAATCGATTATCCAGTGCATTGGCCTGCTCCCGATTTCCGCTCACCACGGTTTGTCCCGAGAATTGATAAGTTGCTCCAGTCATATTGTCCTGCATGGTAAACAATTCGCTAATCGGATTGGTCATCCATTCTATCGAACAATCAACGCTAAGAACATCCACCCATTTACCATTCTGTACGGTTTGCAATTTCTCTGACCAGCGCCGGTCTTCGAAATTGGCTTGTATCAGCGCCCAGTCACCCATACTGCTGGTATAGCTGTAAATTTTCCCATTTTCTTCGTACCGTTCAATCGATCCATAAGAAAAATAAGTTGGATCACCATTTCCACTATACAAATATGCTGCCCGTTGATTTGTTATTTTTTCTGCCGATGAGCCGTTCCAATGATAAACAGATAGATAACTATTCAAATTTCGACCAATTTTATTGAGTTCATCATCCGCATAACCGCACACTAGCTCCGGATTCTCGTCAGAATCGAAGTCAACCAGCATTGCAGTCACCAAACCGCTTACTGCTTTTCCTCCACTGAGTTCTCTCATTTCACCATATTGAGCCGTTAATTTATCTATTACTGATAAATACGCCTGTGCTCTTTTGCTTGCTTCGTTTTCCGCCGCTGTTTTTGTATAGGATTGATCTGTTGAAATTTGTACCTGACCGGTTTGATTATCATATTCAACGCCAATATTAAAACGCTTTGCCATATCACGGAGCTTAAAATAGTTATTTCCTGCTATGCTGTAGCCAGTAAATGCAATTTGCTCGCCATCCAAATAAATCGCACTTGTAGCCTCATATGCCTTCTGGCTTTGAATATTGCTGTTGGATAATTCGCCACCAACCATGGTATATGGCATTTCCGATGTCATGCGGATCGCTTGACTTGCGTTGTCCCACTCAACCTGAAACTGTTTTTCTGTTCCGTTTACAAGCGCAGCAAAATCCCGAAGCTTGAAATAATTATTTCCCTGTATCATGTATGCAGAAACATTCTGTGCTTTACCATCTACTAAAATCGTATTTTGAGAAAGTTCGGCTGTTTCCACTGCACTTGCAAAAGAAATGAAGGTTAACAGACTGATTGCCGCTGCGATAAATGTTTTTCTCCACATAATTTTCCCCTCTACACAATGTTGATCCAGAAAAAGGTGCCTGATACTATTACTATAATTTACTTTGTTGACAATTTCAAATCCTTTTTCAAGTATTCAGTTGTTTTAGTATATCTGCATACGTTTGTCCCTCAAGGCTGTCATGAAGAGCGACTGCGCGACTGGTTTCAAAAGCATTCCGGAGATTTTCCTCATAATCCTCCTTTGCTACGGCCTGACCGTTCCAAGTATAACGATATTCATTTTCCGGAACAGACACTCCATTGTCATCTACTATCTGATAATCCCCGCGAACCACTGTCTGGAAGCTACCTTCCTCCAAGCGGTAAACTACATCGTAAAAATAACCCATATGCCCTCCAGAGGCTAAGAACAGTCCCTCACCGGGCAAATATGAAATTCCGGCAACATAGCTGCTCAACTCCTGTACTTTTCCATTGGAAAAGGTGCATAGCCGATTTCCCGCGTAGGTGAACATATAGTCAATCCAGAGTTCCGGGGTGTTGTCGCCGTTAGCATCAAACAGGAAATAGCGTGCCTCATCTATAAGACTTGTTGCGTTGCCGTTACCAGCTGTTTTCTCGATATCCTGCACAATATAGTCCCGATAAGCCTGCTTCCATCCCATATCCGTTTCTTGCTGATCAGTTTTTGTGACTGTAAAAGGAGTAGGTGAATCCCCTGATAAAACCTCACCGCGCAAAGTGCCCTCCAGATCCAGTAAGCTATAACCGGACGGATGCTCAATCCATTCATCCGCATCAAAACGGAAAGTACCGCTATCCGTCAGTGAAACATCCATGGTATAGGAACCTTCCTTGGCATTTGTATGACCAGGCAAATTATAAAAATCAAACAGCGCACGGTAGTCTCCGTTTTCTTCATAGATGGTTAAAGTCAATCCGGTTTCTCCTTGCGTAGCATAATAGGAGCCCTCATAAGTACCTGCTAAATCTGCAAGTGCCGCTGTATGATTATCTCCTAAACGGTAATTTTGTGCTTTACTTCCGCCAAAAATTACAACACGCGCGCCCAAATAACCATCATTTTCCCCGAATTTATCCTGCGCATAGCTTAATGCTTCACTTAAGGTATAATATTGATTTGTTTTCGCATTGATTTTGGTCATACAGGACATGATTTCCCGCTGCATAGCCTGTGTATAGTCTGTTAAAACGGTCTCCGAATTTGCTACAACCGCAGTGGCACCTTTATTTAAAAACGCATTGGCAAATACAGAATCCTTTCCTGTTGCGCAAGCGCCAAGATATATCAGTGATCCATCCAGACTTGATACATATTTTTCTATGTACTTACTGCCGATGGCAATCCGATCTTCCATATTGGTGCAAATGATTCTTCCGGACAGATAATCCGCAGTATGTTCCATATTTTGCAGATAGTAAATCGGATTTAAAAGAAATGCTTCTTCATCCAGCTGCTCTCCTAGCGCAATAAATGCGTGCGTTTTGCTGGTAAAATCACCGTGACCATCCCACAAAATTACCTGATTTTCCGACATGCTTTCTATACTGTCCAAAGTCACTGCGGCATCATCATAGTTTTCGATGAAAGAATAATTATCAAAGGCCGCTGTAATTTCTTTTGCCACACCGTCTGTTGCAGCCTCTCCATTCACGTCCTGATTTTTGCCTGGTCTTTCTGTTTCCCACCAGCGGCTAAACGGTTCATAGGTCAGGATCGACATATGTGCTTCCTGGCCGGTACTACTGGTGTTTTCCAACGGAGCTAAGTACACATATTGGATTCCGCTGGCTAACTGTATCCATATGGTCTGCTCCTCTCTTTCATAATCTGAAATAGTACCGAGAGTTTGTTGATGCTTAACCTCAGCCTCAACAGCATCCAGCAGCTCATCGATATTGGAAATAGAAACATATCCTTTGCTGTCCAGATATGGTTGTCCTGCCTTTTCTATCTCATCCGTTGTAGAGAAATATTCCATTAAACTTTTTGTGGTAAGCTCAGAACCTGACTTCTGTTCCAACGCTTTATCCAGACGCATAAACATTGTGGCCGCTTCGGCTCGATTTGCGGTTTCCTGCGGCTGAAAAGAACCGTCCTCATAACCAGTCAGGATGCCTGTCCGGCGCATCAGTTCCACACCCTCTTGCGCCCAAGAGGAAATATCCGCTTTATCCGTGAAAAATGCAGCTGGATTGCCGGACTCTGGGAGAGAAAAACCCGCGCTGTTTACATACCGGGCGATCATAGCCGCCATTTGTTCTCGGGTGACTGCATCATCCGGAGAGAATTTCCCATCGCCTGTGCCGTCTGTTACTCCTGTCCGTGCTGCCCAAGCCACATAGGAGCTGTACCATTGTCCGGTCCGCACATCACTGAACGAACTTCCGGGGTAGGTATCCTGTCCTACTCCAGCCATTCGGCCCAAAATCGTGACAAACATTGCGCGGGTAAGGCTTCCGTCAGGACGGAAAGCAGTATCGCTTTCCCCGTTCATTAATCCATTTTCATAGACGTATTCCACTGACTCTCTGGACCAGTGACTGGATGGAACATCCGTAAATGGGAAAACGCCTGCCGCACTCGCTGTTCCAATGAAGAAAGCTAACATCATACATAGAGACAACAGAATTTTTCGTTTCATGGTTTTCTCTCCTTTCTTTTTGCATCATTGTTTACCAATTAACTACGTCGGGAGCCAACAATCATCGAATGGTTATGCAATTCTATAGGCTTACTGACGGTTCATCCTCTTTTTCGTCCGTCGTTTCAGCACAAATACGCCTATTCCTACCAGAATAACTGCAACAGCGGCAAGCGCGCTATAAATCACAAGCGTATAGTCCACGATTTCGCCGTCTTCGTTTGCCTTGGCACGGTATTTCAAGTCATATTTTCCATCCCCATCCTCATCAATCTTGAGTTCGGTTGTATCCGTATTGGCCGCAATGGTATCAATGATGGTACTGCGATTGATTCTGATATCCTCAAAATTTCTCAAATCGCTGTAATCTCCATTTTCATCCATAAAACCGATGGTATAATTCATTTTTCCAAGGCCGGTTCCTTGAATACGGATATCATATTGCACTCCGTCTTTCAGTCGCAGCGTCTTGATTCGATTGTCTGAACCTTCTTGAGCATCCGACTGATCTTCCTGATCTTCCTCGCTTTCTTCAAACGTCAGCGAACCGAATGTGGTCCTTGTCTGGAGGTTTTCCTCACTGGAATCTAGGGTTTCTCCCTGATAGCTGACGGATACATCCACCGGGCAGGCAATACGGATATAAATATACTTCTGTCCGTTAATCTGGTCAGCAATATCTCCGAAGAAGAATACCAGATTGTCCGCATTTTCAACTTCATAATGGCAGCCATCACTTGCAATTTGCTCCATTAGGGCCTGTGCGGCAGATTTATCTCCCAGACTCTCGAAAAATCCCAAAGTATAAATCGTGATGTCTGATTGTTTGATTTGGTCAGCATAGGCAATCAACTCCTCGCCAACTTTTCCTTCGTTCGGTTCTCCATCACTCATCAGAACTACTATTTTTTGTTTGGCGTTGCTGCTGTCAATCATGGACTGTGCTTTGGCCAATCCCGCTTCAATATTTGTTCCTCCGCCAGAAGAAATCTCCTCAACAATTCCCTGCAGATAACTGTTCTCAACAGAGAAATCCGACACCATCTCTGCATCTGCCGCATACGTCACAATACCAATGCTGGCATCCTCTTCCAAAACCGTATCGATAAAACTGCTGGCAGCTTTCTTGGTTTCCTCGAGCGGCGTTCCTGCCATACTCCCGGATATGTCAAGCACGAGAACAATGTCGCGTTCCTCGGAAGTCGTGCGCCCTGTATTGTCAGCGTCCAACTGATATTCTCCCCATTCGCAGAGGAACGCGGTTGTGTCACTTTCCGCAGCGCCTGCAAAATTGCCAGTTTCCCAGGTGCCTCCATCCCGTTTATATGCGATTGGCGTCAGCTCTGATATCGCAGTATCCTGATATTTCGTGCCCTCATATACCGAATCAATGCGAATGGTAAGGTGGTCTGTCTCGACAGGATTCTGGAGATATACTGTCTGCTTATCGTTGATATCCTGCAATGTGCACTGCTCACTGGAACCGTTCGGATATTCTATCGTAATTGTTTCCGGTCTCGAATTTTTCCAATACAGGTCATTGCTTTTTTGGAATCCGGCATTGATTTCAAAGCCGCTTAACAAATACGTCTGGTCAAAAATCAGGGAAATGGATTCACCGATACCCTGTCCATCCACACCATCTGCCCATGCTGTGCTGAAATCGCCATCCATTATCTGGTCAACGGAATAAGTGGTTGTTTCTTCCGTCAGCTCAGAGGACGACTGCGCACTTTTTACCATGTCCTTCGCACGCTCGGAGTACAGTAAAGCATAGTTTCCACTTTTTCTATTGCCGGATTCCCAATTTGTGTATTCCAGCTCCTCTCCGTTTGCCCATTTCCATCCGTCCTCCTGCTGACCGCCGGATAGACCAAAATACGCTTGGTCAAACCCTTTTTGATGGATATAAGAGTAAAGAAAATCATTTTCCTCCTGCGAAGTAATCGTTGCCAGATAACCATTCTTTTCCTTGCAGTATTGCTGGGCCAATTCCCAGTTGGCTGCGGCAGAGGCCGGATATGCATAATAGTAATGGCCGTTAAATTCAACCGCTTCATCCGGAACCTCGGATAATTCAAATTGTCCGGCTTCTATATTTTGCGGTGTATAATGCAGCGCCGCCTGAACAGCATTATTTGCATTGAGTAAGCCGTATTTTTCTTCTCCATATGAGCCAACAGCTGAATCACATAGTATTCTTTTGACATCTTCTCCCTTCAAATCGGGGTTCGCTGCAAAAACCAGCCCCGCGACACCGGCAACATGCGGCGCTGCCATAGAGGTTCCGCACATATATCCATAACCATTTTTAAACGTACTGTGGATTGCAATCCCCGCCACAGCCTCTCCTTTTTCGTTATAGTTTCCTCCCGGCGCTAATATGTCTACTGCTTCACCACATTGGCTGTAATCAGCTATCGCATATCCATCATGTACCTTGGTTCCCCCAAAGAACAGAAACCCGCCCTCTTTGTGGCTGCCCAAATTTTCTACAGCGCCAACAATAAGAATTCTATTCCGTACTTTTTCATCGGTAATTGCACCTAAAATGTCATATTTCGCGTCTACATTTCCGCTTATCAATCGTTCTTCGATTTCAGCCTTCCTATCTTTGTAGCGCGAAAAGACTTTTTCATGATATTCAGTGCCTTCTCCCTTCAAATAATCACAATACTCGCTGTAAGACAGATAATCGTAAGCATTGACAGAATCAGCCGTATCTTTTAGAAAATATTGATATCCGCCATCCGCATTTTGATTTCCTGCCGATTTACATATTACAAATTGGTGCCCACTGTCGATTAATATGCGCAAACAATCCGCAATACCGCTTGCAAATTCGTCTAACTGCTTTTCTGCCGCACAGCATTCACGGGAGGCGTTAAATGTGAGCACATCGGCACCAAGGCTCATATTTACGACAGCGCAATCCTTCATTCCAATCAGATAATATAAGGCTACCCGAATATTCTGAAGCGAACCCTTAACATTTTCTCCAATGCCGTTGGAAGAGGCTCCATACAAATTTGTCTTTACTGAAATTCCTGCTATACCTTTCTTATTATCGAAAATAGCTGCAGCAGTGCCAGCCGTATGCGTTCCGTGACTGTATTTTTCCTTCCAGTTTGTTATGGCATTAACAGCCAATGTATTTCCCAAAGGCTGCTCCGAAAAATCTAAATCTTCATGGAAGACGTCAAACACATTATCAAATATTCCTATATTAACTGTGCCCAACTGGTCTTTATATTCCCATGCGTCGGGGACATCAATCGCCTCTACTCCCCAATTTTGACCTTCCGGTATATCACTCCATTGATTTTTCCATTTTTTATCGTTTGGGATATAATCTGCGTCTAAATCTATCACATAATTGGGTGTTGCGGACCAGACCCAGTCCAAACTCTCCAGATCATGCACCAAATCAGTCAACGCATTGTATGACATAGGCTGATCCAATAATATCTGATACTCTCTCAGTTCGGGAATTTCACCTACAATTTTACCGCCTACAGAGGAAAGATATTTCTCCAAATCGGCTCGAAACTGTTCATCGCGCAGCGTGACCAAAATCTCATTATTAACAAAAGTCATTCCTGCGTCCGTAACAACATTTTCTTTTGATGAATCATAAAATACAAATCCGCTCGTATCGGTTTCAGGAATATCCTTTTCTATATCCGCCGAATTGTTTCCTGCTCCCATTTGATCGAATAAATCAGTAAATATTGGAATATTCACCATTCCACAATAGGCAAGTAGCCCTGTCGTACCAATAGCAAGAACCAGTAAAAGGACCAAAACTACCAATATTCTGCGCAAAGGTCCACCTGTCTTGTGACTGTTTTCCTTCTGTACCGGCTTTACCTTTTTCTTTGTCTTTTTATCCGATTTTTTGTTTTTATCATCTTGGTAAGTATCAGGCGGGGTACTAGAAGGTTCTTGCTGTTTCTGCTCCTGACTTCCATTTTCAGCTGAATCTTCAGCCGTGTTTTGCTGGCTGTTTAATTTTTCCGCATCGCAGTTCGGACATAATCCGGTTTTTTCATCCAGCTTCGAACCGCATTTTCCGCAAAACTTTCCCATATGCTCCCCCTTTTCATATTAAACAATACCCATTTTACCTTTTGTATTGCATTCATTCAAATACTTGACTAAGTGCCAAGAGGCAGTGGATAAACATACTCATCCGCTGCCCCTTTCTACGATCTCATCTTATTTCTACCAGCCCATTACAGAACAACACATATGGCATGTATCACGATTTAGCGGTAATTTTCAAGACAAGAGAAATATTATGCTTAAAATTACGGTATCCCATCGTTCCATGTATCGCATACTGAACAATCTATACTATAATTTTTATATTTTCATATGAATACTTTCTGTATCTGTTACAGACCTTGATAGCAATCGCCGTTAAAGATTATAATTTTGCTCCACACTCGGTACAAAAAGCAACATTGCTCTCTATTTTTGCACCACAGTTGGGACAAGTTCTCTCCGCGGTTTCAACTTGGCTTTCGCCTTGTTCTTTGCTCTGGGACGGCATTTGCTGATTCATCGGTTTACCGCATACCGTACAAAATCGCATTCCTTTACGTACCATAGCCCCACAGTTTGTACACTTTTCCATGTCCGTATCATCAACAGCAACCGTATTTTGTGGAATCGATGCACCGCAGGAGCTGCAAAATGCTGCACCGGAAGGAATCTCCGCACCGCATTTTTCACAACGAATTACACCTTTTATGTCCTGAATTCGCTGCCTGCGTTCTGAAATTTTATTTTCTGCGTCTAAAACCGAACCAATCATTCCGAAAAAATCACTTTCACAGCTTGCTGCATGCTTTTCCACATATAATTTTCCAATTTGGTAATACAGATTGTTTGCTGTGCGCTGCAGATCGGAAATTTCGGCATTGATCTTTGCTATATCCGCAACATCTTTTGTCTTTTGTACAGCCGTTTGGCTGACCGAGGTCAGCTTTCTACTTAAATCATCAAAAAACGCCATTTTTTATATTCTCCCCCATATTTATATGTTTGCAATTAAAGCAGACTGCCCAAACTATCTATATCCAAATACCACGACCGTCCCACCTTCACAACCGTCATTTCGATATCCTGTGTTCTTTCCTGTTCTCCATATTTTACAGAAACAATAACATCTACTGTTTTTGCAGCTTTCACTTTAACTGAGTATTCATTGTATACATTCTGAATATCCAGCAGTTCATCCCCAGTGATATCCGTATCCGACAAAACCTCACAGTCTAATTTCCAGTTTTCACCCATCATTGTATTAAGTGAAGATATTTGGCTTTGCAATTCGCTTTCGGTCTGAGCAATAAACTCTTCCATATCCTGATCGCTGTACCCTTGCTGTTCCATGGCGTTTTCCATCATGCCCGGTGGTAAAAGATCCAGAATTGCATTAACATCTGCGTTCATACTTGCATCAAAATATTTATCAATGGTTTTCTCATAGCTTCTTCCTCCAAATAGCCAGAACCCTATGACTGCAACCACAACCACCACGGCAACAATTGGGAAGATTGCCTTAATATTTGTCTGTTTTTGTCCTATCGTTGCATGTCCTAATCCATCAATTTTTTCCGCTGTTGTCGTCAGCGGAGCCCCGCACGCATGACAGAACGCCGAATTGTCTTCGTTTTTTGCGCCACAATTTCCACAGAACATTTTTAAACCTCCCACTAAAATAAATCATTTTTTTACATCAATTAATTACCTTAGATAGAAATGATATTTATTGCTCCAATTTATGAGTCTGTACAAGGTTCATATACTCTTGTCTGGATATGGGAATTGCTTCGCCGCTTCCCATGCCGGATAATGCAGCAGACAGCGAAAAGATTTTCCAACCATCATCATAATGATGCAGACGCATACTACCACAATAATACTGATCATTCAATGTATAAATGATGTAATAATCGGCTATATCATCACACATATACTGTTCGCATTGCTTTGCAATATTTTGCTGATTATGCTCATCATCTTGAATTTCAGGATTTACATAAATCAATTCTACAAAGTTCAGTGTCGACAACTGTGACGGATCGAGTGCCGTGAAAAGATCCGCATATGTAGCTGCTCCTGATGGATTATCACTGGTAGACATTGCTGCTATTTTCGAATCCGCTATATCCCGTAATTCAGCAAAATTACTGTCCCCCATCAAGAGATCAAATAGGAAAGAAATCATCTCTCTTTGCCCACAAGCTAATCGGCCAACCATGTTTAACGGAATATATGATTCATACGATTCATGCTCCGTGGGAAGCATTCCCCACGTACTTGCGTTTATTGCCGAATAGATACCCGAACGCTCTATAGAAATAGCAACATTGCTTTGCGAGGCATTGACAATATCAAAATAGGTCAGCGCTTTTTCAAAATTCTGTGTTTGGATAGCAGTGGTAAATGCAGCAGCAAGTTCCTCGGGTGTATTAAAGCCTTCATCTTGAAAAGAGGAAATTACATTCGCATCTTGATTTTGATTATTCAATAAATATTTGATCCCCCAAAAACCTCCCACACCCATTGCTATGACGAGGAAAGCCACTATCACATAGGCAATTCCTTTTTTATGATGCCTTTCTTTTTTTGGCTGAGTTTCCGCCGCATTGTCCTTTTGATCTTGATCCAATATGCTTCCGCAATATTCACAAAACTTGGAACCAGGGCAAACTTCCCTACCACATTTCCAGCAAAACATTATTTCATCCCCCAATCTAACTTATACTTTTGTTAAAGACACAAGTTCTCAGCTTGTGCGCGCAAAAGGCCTCTGAGGCGGCTTAATGTAACAGGTGTCATCCCGAGAAATGATGCAATATACTTATTACTTATTTTATCGATTAGTCCTGGATATTCTTGAAGAAACCATTGATACCGTTCCATCGCATTATGTTGGCATAACATCGTTTTAGTTGTCCAGTGATCCTTCAATGCTTTTCTTAAAAGGCTATTATATATCCAAAGTATTTGGGGATTTGCCTGCATCAAATTTTGTAGGGCCGTGCTTGAGATAACTATCACATCGCATTCGGTCAAAGCCTCAATATTGATAGGCGATGATTCTTTGTCGATATAACAGGACATAGCCGGTGTACCGCACTTGAATCCAAAGCAGTCTGTAATATCACGGCCGTTTGTATCGAAGAAGAACCCTCGCAATATTCCATCCAAAAGAAAAATAAAATTGTCCTGCATTTCGCCCTCGCGAATGAGCAAATCGCCTTTCTTCAAATGTAGATACTTTGTATGATTAACAAAATTTTCTAATAATGTTTGATCTGATATATGTAATACATCTTTGTAAAATGTCTTAATGACCATCTTTTCAAATCCCCCATATTATGACATTAATTACAATAAGATTATATATCCAAATGCAAAATGAGACATTATCATAAGTTAATTTCTTGCATTTTTTCAATTCAAATCAATATTCTTTACACAATATGTCTCACACATTTGTTTCTAACTTCGTTCTATTAGCAAATGGGATGGCTCAACGCCATCCCATTCCTAATATGTTTATTAATATCTGACACATCGCCCTTGTATGTCCAAATATGATATACATCATAACTTGTTTCCGCATTCCGTGCAGAACATGCAATCCGGTTCGTTCACTGCGCCGCAGCTTGAACAGGTTTTAGAGGTCGGCGCTTGTTCTACCGGTGTTTGTTCTGCTGGCACGGGTTCTGCCGGCGTTTGCGCTTCCGGCACCTGCTCTACTGATGCTTGCTCTGCTGAAACAGGCGGCACCGCATCCCGCAGCATCGGTTTTCCGCATGCAGTACAGAAACGGGTTCCGTGGGGGATCATAGCGCCGCAGCTGGAGCATTTCTCCAGATTCTGCGCATTCGCCGATGTTGCACTTTTGGGAGACGGCGCACCGCAAAAGCTGCAAAATGCCGAACCGGCAGAAATCTCTGCACCGCATTTTTCGCAGCAGACAACACCCTTGATATCCTGAATTCTCTGCCTGCACTCCGCTATTTTTCTTTCCGACTCGATCACAGAGCCGATCATACCGGCAAAATCGCTTTCATAATCCGTTGTATGCTTGGCAACATATAATTTACCGATTTGAAAATACAGATGATTCGCCGTGCGCTCCAACTCAGAGATCTCTGCGTTGATTTTTGCAATATCTGCAACATCCTTTGTCTTTTGTACCGCTGTCTGGCTGACTGAGGTCAGCTTTTTGCCCAAATCATCAAAAAATGCCATTCTTATTATCCCCTTTATTATTTTTATTTTTTGCCTGCATCAAAAAGAGCCGATATCCAAATACCAAGAACGACCGACTTTTATCACCGGAATATCCACATCCTCTGCGCTTGATAAAATACCAGCATCGATGGAGACTGTCACATGCACATCCTTTGCTTTCTTCACTTTCACATTGTATTGCGCTTTATACTCCTCTTGTAATTCTTTCAATTCTGTCCCTGTGATATCGGTATCTCCTGTGATATCAATCGCCAGATTCATTTTATCAGCGACGAAACCGCCGAATGACATCATGCCCCTTAACTCATCCTCTGCTTCTTGTGCAAACGCTTCAAAGTCTCCCTGATCAAATCCCTCGGATTCCATCGCGCTTTTAATCACATCTTTCGGGATCAACTCCAGTACGCTTTCTACATCCCCATCCATACTGGCGTCAAAAAACTCTTCGACCGTAGCCTTATAGCCTCGGCCTCCAAATAACAGCCAGCCCACAAACGCAATCACCACTACGATAACCGCCGCCGCAATGATGCCCGTTTTTTTGTACGGCTGTTTTGGCACCAATGTTTCCGTGCCTGCGTTTGTCTGCGGCGCTGTCAGTCGTGACCCGCACGCCTGGCAAAAAGCAGCCGTATCATCATTTTTTGTTCCGCAATTTCCGCAATACAATGTAAAGCCCTCCTTTTCCGCTAGATATCTCCCTTTATTCTGTTCCTATTTTTCTTTCACTCTTGTGTATGCGCAACAGATTGATAAACCTGCTGCGACACCGCAACAATATGATTTCTTGCTGCGCCTACATCCGTAACATCTTCCGACATCACACAAAGGATATAAGGAGAATTGCCGCTCCAAATGATTGCCGCATCATTTTCCACGGTGTCGAGTTCTCCGGTTTTATTGGCAGTTTCCACCCCCGAAGGAACACCAGCAGGGATTTTTTCTGTCCTTGTCTGCTGCTTTAATGCATCCAGAATGACGTCTGCTCCAGTAATCCGACCAGCCAGCAGCGACTGCAAGAATGCACAGCAATCTTTCACCGATGTGTAATTATCCGAATCTGCATCAAAGTCCAGCATCAAACGCCCCATAGAGGTATCCGGATAGCCGTTTTCTGTGCAATACTGATTGACCAATGCCATGCCTGCTTCCGCATCCCCATTTCCCAAACGCGTAACCAGTGCATTGGTTGCCTCATTGTCGCTTTCCGAAAGCATATGGAACAACAAATCCGCGGTTTCTCCGCTATACGACTCCCACGCCGCGACCGAATCCAGATTTTCTTCGACCGTCGCCGCGACAAATAGCTTAATCAAGCTGGCAGACTGCATCGGCTTGCTGTTGACCGCGCAGCACTGTTCTTCATCCGCACGCTGCACTGCCATTGCCCACACACCACCAGCCTGTGCTGTATCATTTGCAAGCGATTGCAGCATGGCGGATAATTCCTCATCCTGAACAGCTGCTGCGGCTTCCTTCGCTTCAAAATATGCCTTTACTCCCTCTGCGATCCCTTCTGCCATCGTTTGCCGGAACGCATCCTGCGCCATTGCCAGATCATCGTGTTCGTTCGTCATAAATCCCATTTCCAGAATGACGACCGGCTGCGCGCTCCAGTTGATACCGGTCATGGTGTCATTATACTGAAGCCCCAGGTTTTTCATCCCCGTGGCGTCGCAGTAAGCGTTTAATATGGTTTCCGCCAAATCTTCACTTTCCGCCGATAGGCTGCCGACATAGGTATTATCCGCAGAAGGAACCAATGCCAACGCACCGTTTGCCCCGGCATTCTCGCTGCCGTTGGCATGAATGCGTAACAGTATATCTGCACCGGCGTCGTTTGCCATGGTCGCCCGCTCCGCATTGCTGATTGCCGTTTGGTTGTCCTCCCGCGTGAGCAGGGTGGAAAAGCCCTCCTGCTCCAACAACTCCCGCAGCCGCAGCGAGATATCCAGATTGAGGTCATACTCATACGTTCCCGAAAAAGTTCCCATCGTCCCCGTTGTTGCTTTTGCTTTCATCACGGAAGAGCCGGGCGCATTTGGTTCGGGTGCGCTCATATCAATTTCCCAGGATTGATGTCCGGGATCGATCGCAACCAGAATATCTTTTTTATCCGGTTGTTGTTTTTCCTGCGGCTGGTCGACTTTTACCTCCGGAATATCCGGAACGGTTTCCTGACGGGATAGCTGCTGTTCCTTTCCTGCGCAGCCGCTGAAAACCATTAGCGCGAGCAGCGACACGACGCAAACCTGTCCTGCTTTACTGATCCAGCTGATAGCCCTTCGGTGCAATACTGAATTCAACCTCTGCAAGAAATGCTGCATTTTTCTTCTCCACATCGCTCAATACACTTTCACTAAAGTCCGCTGCGTTGACCGTTCCATGATACCACGACTGCGCATCAAAATAGTTTTGCAGCTCCTTGGAAGCAAATTTTCTGCCGTGACGGGCATAGATTTCATTTTTAGCATAGTTGATCTCCTGCAGCGTCAAACCATCCACATCGTTTTGCGTCAGCAGACGGGAATCGCTTTCCGGCAGGATCTCTTCGGATGCCGCTTCCTCCGCCTGGGTCACAATGGCATTCCCGTTTACATCGGTCATCCGTTCTGCTTTCAGAATCAGCTGGCTTCCATCCAGCTCCAACTCTCCTGTCACACGGACTTCCTGTTTCAGCGGAAGTTCACTCCACAAGCCGATATCCACACTGTCGTTCTGCAAATAGGCCGAACGGACATCGCTCAGTCTGACAAATTCCCCATCATCCTCTTTAAGCAGAATGGACATTGGTTCGCTCCACTCCAAGAACAACCGGTTATCTGTCGAAATTTTGACCGTTCCGCTCAAAGAGACTTCATCCTCTGCAATCATATCTGCATCACTGTCGTCGATCTTTTCGGGATTCACCTCTTCGATTTCTTCTGCTTGTTGCTGCTGTGTTGTATCAGATGTGCTCTCCGCCGTTTTGACATCTGTCGGTTTGGCAGAAAGGTTCACCAATATAATTGCTGCTGCAATACCAATACACAGCACAATAACGACTGCAAGGATGATCGGAAACGCACTTTTCTTCTTCTGAATCGGTTTTTGCGCTGTCGTCTGCTGCGGCACATCACTTTGCTCCATCGGCGCAGTCGATGCAGGATTTATCTGCGCGTTGTCCGCTCTTTCTCCTGACTGTTGCGGTAAATCAGCAGCTGCCTTTGCACCGCAGGCAGTGCAAAATGCTGCACCGGGCTTCAAAGGCGCCCCGCAAGCCTTACAAAACCGCTTTTCTTCTCTTGGCATTTCCTGTTTTGCGCCGCAGGCCTGACAAAATTTTGCGCCATCCTTTATTTCCGCATCGCATTTGATACACTTCATTTTTCTCCCCCTATCATTGACATTTTATCTGCCTAAAATGATTGAATGCAATTTTAGTATAGCACTAAATGGAAATCGCGCAAGCAAAAAGTCAATAAAACCTTTTTTATTGCGATTTCAAAAAATTTTTCTATTTTTAAAGCCGAAGATGCCTATATCAAATCATAATTATTCACATTTTTATTGACTGGAAATTGTATTTTCTTTAATATTAGAACAGAAAGAGAATAGAGCTGCAGATATTCTAAAGGATGAAAGCAGAATGGAAAAAATTAAATGGATTGCAGCGGTACTGTTGCTGCTATCACTGACAGGCTGTACAGCCCCCGCAGAAGATCAAACGATTTTGATAAACGACGCGGACAGCGTTGAAGTGACAGATAGCGAGAATCCAAAACCGCTGGAAGAGGCAGAGGAAGCGGAATCGGATATTGTGACGATACCCGAGCCACCGCAGGATACACAATCGTTTGTCCGTGTACAGGATTATATTCCGGATATTGCAGTTGATCTGCGATATGCAACCACAAATAACTTTACCGGCACGGTAATTTATGCCTATGACGATGCATGGCTGCGTTATGATACTGTCCACAAGCTATCGGATGCACAGGAACAGCTCAAGGCACAGGGATATCGTCTTTGCATTTGGGATGCGTTCCGTTCGGCCAAGTCACAGCAGAAATTATGGGAGGCTTATCCGGATGGCAACTATGTTGCCAATCCAGCCAACGGATATTCAGGACATACCCGCGGTGATACGGTTGACATCACACTGATCACGCTGGAGGATGAGCCGGTGGAGATGCCTTCCGAATTTGATGATTTTACCGCGTTGGCAGATCGAAGCTACGAGGATGTATCTGCAGCCGCAGGGGGAACATGCGGCGCTGCTGGAATCCGTGATGGAATCCTGCGGCTTTACCGGCTATGACAAAGAGTGGTGGCATTACAGCGACAATGACCGCGCGCAGCCTGCTCCAGACTTTGAACCGACTGATTAAAAATGAAAAAAACCGTTATTTCGGAAGAAATAGCGGGATTTTTTGTGTATTTTGCAGTTGAACTGGAACCAACAACCTGCGGTTTACGAAATCTGAATGGCGAGATACCCATAGCCTTACTGATCAATCCAATTCATATCCTCCGGATAAATATCGATTGATCCTTGCATTGGTGTAGTTTCCTGCTACGGACAATATTTGTGATAAGCACCATTCTGTAACGGTTTCTTCCGAGTATCCATCCGGCATGCCATCCTTGAAAAATCTCTGAGAGAGCCGTTCCTCATCCTGGAACACCTCAGTATACCAATCATTGAACTCATCTGTCTGGAACCAGAGCATTTTCCTCTCGTTCTCGCTGCAACGATTTAGCAGTAACGTAAAAATCAGGTTTGCTATATATTCCTCATAAGCATCCCAGAAGACGGAGCTCTCACCTTGAACCTGTACACAAATCTCATCCCAGAGATTTTCCAAACCGCTATCCTCTTCGCTGGTCATCTTGCCACTGTCGCGTTTGCATTTTTGCAGCTCGCGAATACATATTTTCTCTAAACGCTCCAGAATGGCTTGTGCCTGGCAAGCAATGATTCCTTCGTAGCATTGGCTAATCTTTTGATCACAATTCATGACTCATTCAACTCCTTGATCAGCTTTGTACTTGGTCTGTCACGTTTCAAAAATCATTTCAAGAGTAGTATATCATAATAGGGGTGGCTCTTGAAAGGCAAGCGGCACAAAATAAAGCAGATCGTTGATACCTGCATATCAACGATCTGCTGCTTTTGTAATTCATTCGCCTATTCGTTTTTGCGGTAACCGAAAATCTGATAGAAATTGTGTGGGGGCATTGTTGGCATATGACTATCATGATATCGACTTCTAATCTGCCAAATATTAAATCCCGTTTACGCATGAACCTTAAGATTATGGAGCATCTTGATAAACTCAGGGTTATTATGATCCACAATGTTGCTGTGCCCCATATCCAGAGCATTAATTTTTTCCATCTCGTCCCGGGTCAACGAAAAGTCCCAAATATCAAAATTCTGCTCCATGCGATCTTTATGCACAGTCTTGGGGATAACTACCACGCCCCGCTGGATATTCCACCGCAGAGCCACCTGAGCCGCGGTCTTACCGTGGGAGCGGCCCATCTCCGTCAAAACGGGGTTGGTGAAGATGTCGAACTTTCCTTCGGCAAAAGGACCCCATGCCTCAGGAATCACGCCGTAGTCCGACATGATCTTCATGGCCTCCTTCTGGTGGAAAAAGGGGTGAATCTCCACCTGATTCACTGCCGGTTTCATCTCCACGGATTCACAGAAGTCCAGCAGCCGGGCGGCATTGAAGTTGCACACACCAATGGCCCGCAGCTTGCCCTCCCGATAAGCTTCCTCCATCGCCCGCCAAGCGCCCATATAATCTCCCACCGGCTGGTGAATCAAATATAAATCCAGATAATCTAAGCCCAGATTATCCAAAGAAGTTTGGAGGGCCTTTTTCGCCGCCCCATAGCCTGCATCCTGTACCCACAGTTTGGTGGTGATGAACAGCTCTTCCCGTGGGACACCGCATTTGGCGATTGCCACGCCCACGGCCTGCTCATTCATGTAAGCCGCCGCCGTGTCAATCAGGCGATAACCGGTGTCAATGGCATCAAGCACCGCCTGCTCACACTGAACTGGGTCCGGCACTTGAAATACGCCAAATCCCTCCATAGGCATCTTCACGCCATTATTCAAAGTCACATAATCCATTTTGCATTCTCCATTCATCATCAGCATACTTATTGATTCTGAAGTTATTCTAATGGCATGATATAGAAAAGTACAGAACCAATCTTACATAGTATTATTCACATTATGCATACTGACTTGTTGGAGACTTTCTATCCTGTTATAATGGGAACATAAAACGAGGTGAGTCCCTATGATAGAACTCGAGCAGCTTCGGCAGCTGGTGGCGTTTGCCGAATACGGTACTCTATCCAAGGCAGCGGAAGCCCTGCACATTTCCCAGCCCTCCCTGAGCCGGACCATGCAGGCGTTGGAAGAGGAGCTGAAAGCAGTCCTCTTTACCCGGCAGAAAAACCGCATTGCCCTGAATGAAACAGGGGAGGTAGCTGTGGAGCAGGCCAGACATGTGCTCTCAGCGGCAGAAGAACTGACAGAACGGGTGCGACTGGCACACAGGTCCAGACAGAGAATTTCCCTAGGCTCTTGCGCCCCGGTTCCCATTCAGGATCTGAAGCCACTGTTTCGAGAACTGTATGATGGTGTGATGGTTTCCGCAGAGTTGAACGATTCGGATGAAGCGCTGCTGGATGGCCTTCGACAAGGGCGATATCAGATTGTGGTTACCCATCAAGCACCGCCTCAGGACGCGGAACTGTTCTCCTTTGCCTATCGAGAGGAGCACCTCAGTCTGCTGGTGCCCATAGATCACCCCTTGGCGCAGCTTCCGATTATCCATGCCGATGATCTGGCACACCAAAACCTCCTGCTTTACTCAGAGATTGGATTCTGGACGCAGGTATGCCGGAAAAAGCTGCCTGATGCTCATTTTCTTTTTATGAACGAGTGGGATGCGTTTGGCGAGTTGGTAGGACTGGGTGCTTTCCCTTCCTTTGTCACCGATGCCTTTGACCCAGAACGTCCGGTGGAAAATAAAGTGGTGATCCCCATTGAAGACGAGGACTTCCAAACCGCCTATTATTTTCTGTGCTTGGAGAAAGATCGGGAGAAATTTCAAAGGCTCATCGGACGGCTTCGGGAAAAAAGATTTTGGACGGAACCCTTATAAATATCTTATGTAAGAAAAAACCGTCAGGCCTGTGTCCATTTAGCCGAATTTTCGTACCGTTGTTTTAGATAAAAATAGGATAAATATTTGTCGCATTATGCAATTGATATCATTTTCTTCGCATCCTATACTAATTTTAAGAAAAGGAGTTGTGCTTGACCTGTTTTCCATGGTTATTATCAGTAAGGGGGCTTTTCAATGTCATTACCGTACTTTTTAACGCACCGGCTGGTATTTTCCAGCTTTTCTGCCGAGGATGTTCTGCGAGTAAAAGAAAAACTGAAAGCGAATGACATTTCCTTTCTTGTAAAAAAGAAACAGTCGAATTTGAGCGGCGGCACCTTCGGACAACTCGTTGATAAGCAAATCACATACGATGTCTATGTACAGAATGAGAACTTTGACCGCGCAAAGCATGTGTTAAACCTGCTATAAATTCAATAAAAACCAGAAAAGCGCTTAAATTGAACATTCAAATGAATTTAAAATTGAAGAAAGAAGCAGAGGTTATTCATATGTTTTTGGATCAAACTGCACTCGATGAAACTGTTCCAATGTCGAATTCACTTTGTACTGAGCAATCATTATGTGAACATCTCCTCGAAGCAAAAAGAAACCGTGAACAAGGCGTAAAAGGAATTCCAGCGATGGAAGTTTTGGCTCAAATAGATGACATAATTAACAGAGTGGAAGCACGTGAATAATCATAAAAAATTCTATCGTCTGATACAATCCTTATGAATAACTGACCCATGATATCAAAAATAAAAACAGATCTCTCCATCTTTAAATTGGAAGGATCTGTTTTTTTAATTATATAAACAATGAGAAAAAACTGAGAAAAGTTATTGCAGAACATTTGTTCGTATGATATAATATCTATAGAAATAAAAAATACGGCAGCGTATGGGAGCTGCAACTCCCACACGCCTGCGCAGGTGATTAGTCCACCTACACAACGGATTACTCCGCACCGTGAAACCAGTATACCCTTTTTTGACCTCTTTGACAAGATGGGGACTGTTTTGCGGGGCGTATTTCGCATTCGGTTCAGACCTCCGTACCGTGTAGGCCACAAGCCCTGCATGGTATTTTTTGTTTGATGTATTTTAACCATCCGACAAAAGGAGGAAGCAACATGAACACCAAGTTTGAAACCGTATTCCGTACCTATTCCTATCGCTTGTACCCGACCAAAATGCAGCAGCTGGAACTCAAAGCACTGTTTGACTTGCAGGATCATGCGTTCAACGACTGGGCCGACTTTGCCAATCGCGGTGTAGCACAGGGGAAAAGCTATGAAACAATCCAGAATGAGATCGAATCCCATGAGATTCTCACCGAACGCCGGGAGGATCGTTATGCGCTCAGTGTTACTCGCAGCCATGTGTTGACACGGCACGCCGTCTCTGTGACCACCAGATTGAGCGCATTCGTTTTCGCCTGCCTGACCGCCAGCAGCGCTCGTTTACCTATAAGACGGTTGGCATCAGCGAGCATTATCTGGTTATTCCATCGATCGGTACGATTGCCATGCGCGGCTATCGTCCGTTTCCTGATCATGCAGAGCTTCGTTATGCTAAGATTCTGATAGACTGCTATGGTGCCGAATACCGTGTTGATCTGGTGCTGGCGGTCTCTCTCCCGATTGCAGAAGAGCAGCCGGTGCGTTATGAAAATGTGGTCGGTCTGGATTACACGCAGAACGGCCTGTATGTCACCAATACCGGTGAAAACGCTGGTTATCCAGGTTATCGCAGGATAGCACAAGAACAGCTTCGCCGGTATCATCGTGCAGCAGCTCGGTTTCGTCCGGGTAGTCGTCGTTGGTACAAACAGAAACAGCGTGCCGCCAAGCTGGAACGACATATCGTGTATCAGCGCCGCAACTGGCAGTATCAGCAGGCACACAAACTCTGCAAGGAACATGATGCGGTCTGTGTGGAGTCACTCGATCTCGCTGGCATGAAACAGGCAAATCCCTCGTTGACGTCCAAGCTCAATGACAATGCCTGTGCCGCTTTTTTCCGTAAGCTCGAACAGATCCTGCATCAGAACGGCAAGAAACTGATCAGCGTGGACCAACATTACCCATCATCCCAGATTTGCTCCTGCTGTGGCGCATATCTGGGTAAGCAGCCGCTCAGTGTAAAATCCATCACCTGTCCACACTGTGGTGTGATCATCCGCCGTGACCACAATGCAGCCCGCAACATTCGTGACGAAGGTTTCCGGCATCTAGAGTAAGATCGTGTTGATCGCCCTCGGACGTCTGGGTGTGATACGCACGCGCGCGAGCCTCGTGAATGGCGTCACGAAGATTGTTTTCTGCTCGCAAAATACCCCGTGGCAGACGTGCCGCGGGGTATCCACTCTTTTTTTTAATTTTTATCGGAAAATTCCTTCCACTTTGAGCAAAAGCCATACACATTATTGCGGCGCTGCAGCTTATTATTTGCAACGACTTCGATAAAACCATAAGCAATCAGTTCGTCACGGTAGCGCCAGAAACTGCTACGTGAAAAACCGCACTGAACTGCAAGATGACAAGGAAATTGAAAGTGTTGTTTTCCGTTCGCCACATACATCATGCAAAGTAGTAATTTTGTTGTAGATGACGGCAATGTGTTCCATGCTTCCGATTTGATCATTGTTTCGCCAATTCGTATGTACTTTCGTTCCATACCAGTTTCTATCTTTGTAAACCAAGGCGGAAACGGAACCTTATTTCTTCTATATGGACTACGTGGCATATTTATCACCATATTTCGTTGGGTCGGACAGATAATCCATCAATACGTCTAAATCAATTAATTTGCGACAACCATTACCGACAGGAATTGATGGAATGACTTGTTTTTTTATTAAGCTGCGTATCATTCTGGCTGTTACAGCACTTGATGGATCAATCTGTTTTATTTCCTTTACAGCTTCATCTGCATATCGCAATTTCATGCTGTTCACTCCTTTCTGTTCTTTTATTTTGTAAATTCATTGTACTACACAAAAAGCAGATTTTATATTCGCAAAATTCACCTATTTACATTTTTTATTTGTATATTTTATCATTTATTGTTTGTATCTTTTTTTATTATTAAATTAAAATTTGACAACAAACTTTTTTTGTGTATAATTAGGCGTAGGAGTTGATTATATGGAATATAAAAATCTACCTGACGAATGTCCAAAATATTATTATACTGCACGTGTTAATATAGAAAAGAGCTCTAAAACACAAGGTGAGTGTATTGTTGTACTATCCGATCAATATATCAGTAATGATTATTGTGAGCATCTTTGGATGTACGATATGGCTTCTTCGGATCATTTTCTTGATTCAGCTCTATTTCATTCATTAATGAGTGACTATTCATTTCCTATTCATGGCATTAATTTCGCCCTTCCAGATGATGTGGAATACGAAATTTTTCCATTGGATCGAAATGAAAAGGGCTATCGACCAAAATTTTCTCCTGTTCTTCAGGCACCTTTTACTTTATTCTGTGATTTTTTAGCCATAGATGTTCAAAAATTTATTTCTGAATTTGTTAATTATCTGCTTAACACATCCGAACTATATCAAACAAACGAGATAGTCGATAAAAAGCTTTTGGAGAGAAAATATGCTCCTTTTTCTCAAATGATGATGCTGGATGATCAAATCGAATCTCATTTGCAATTGGAAAAGACTAAGGAATATAAAGAATTTTCGTGTGAAGAAGCACGCTCCTTTTTAATTCAAACGTATGAAAACAATTGGTTTGATTATATTTTGCTCCAGGAATATTGTAAGGCTTATATAAATCAGCCTTCATTATATGGTGCACCAGGTTATTTTGCTTCTTTCCGTCAACGATATCAAATTTTTGATTGCCGTCCTGTGGTTTGCAATATGAATAAGGATGCTGAGGCAGAGAGGAAACTATTGTGTCAATTTTATTTCAACAAGGATAGTGACAGATTCCATACTGCTTTTCAACAGTTTACAAGAAATATTCCTACTTTGAAGCAAAAAACAATTGTTGCTTATCATTTCAGCACTTTTCTAGCAGACATGCTCGAAATGATCATTGAAAATGGCTATACAATTAAAAAATGTAAACTTTGCGGCCGGTATTTTGTACCAATCGGAAACAATAATATTGAATACTGTTCTCGTATTCGTGAAGGCAAACAAACTTGTCGAGATATTGGCCCCAAACAACATTCACAAAATAAAATAAAAAATGAAAAGGTGAAAAACGAACTGAAGAGAATATATAACAGATTGAGAAATCAAAAAGAGCGTTATCCGGAACAACCAGAATATGCAAAACAGTTTGAAGAATTCAAACAAAAGTCCAAACAGCTTGAACATTCTTACCGGGCTGGAGAATTATCCGAATCTGAGATGATGTCTGCGTTGGATATTTGGAAAGCGAGATGATCATCCAAATGGCAACAATCGAGAAACGGGGGCAAAGTTATCGCATCAGTGTTTCTGACGGCTATGATATGAACGGCCATCAAATCCGCCATACCATGACATGGACACCGCCCATCGGTATGACTGCAAAACAGATTGAGAAAGAAGTCAATCGGCAGGCCGTACTATTTGAAGAGCAAGTCGAATTAGGACAAATATTAGACGGAAATATTCGTTTTTGTGACTTTTGTGAGCAGTGGCTTCGTGATTATGCTGAGGTACAGCTTCGCCCAACTACCATTCGAAGTTATCGCCAAATTATTGATCGATTAAATCAGTCAATCGGCCATATTCGTTTAGATAAGCTCCGTCCAAAGCATATTATTTCCTTATATCAAAGTCTCTCGGAAGAGGGCGTGGCACAGCGTGCAATATCTCTTTCAAAAAATAAACACATTGACTTAAAGCAGATGCTTCGATCCAATGGTTTTACAATGGAATCCTTTGCAAAATCTTCAAATATATCGATCCGAACTCTTTGTGAAGCCTGTAATAATCGACCTGTTTCCATACAATCTGCAGAAAAAATCTGTCATGCATTAGATGAAACGCTCACAGAGATATTTATCGTCCCAAATGTGAAGCAAAAATTGGATTCTTCCACGATCCGTAAGCATCATGCTGTCCTTTCTTCTATTTTATCCACTGCTGTTAAATGGCAACTGATTCCGTATAATCCGTGTGAACGTGTTCAACCGCCAAAACTGAGCCATAAAGATGTACTCTATCTGGATGAAAAGCAGGCCAGTCATTTGTTGGATCTTGTACAGTCTGATACATTGCAGCATCAGGTCATTGTTGTTCTGGCCTTATATACAGGTATGAGACGCGGTGAGATTTGCGGTTTGGAGTGGAAGGATATCAACTTCAAACATGCGATTATCAACGTCAGCCGTTCCTCTTTATACCTTCCGGGAAAGGGGATATTTACAGATGAAACAAAAAACACTTCTTTCATACGACCAATTAAAGTACCGGATCATGTTATCCAACTGCTTAAAAAATACAGACTGCAACAAAAAGAGCAACGCTTGAAACTGGGAGATCGGTGGCAGAATTCAGGACGTATTCTTGTGCAATGGAATGGTGCTCCGATCCATCCAAGTACAGCAACAAATTGGTTTCATACATTTATTTTAAATTCCGACTTACCTGACATCCACTTGCATAGCATGCGTCACACCAATATCACGCTGCAAATTGCCGGCGGCATTCCACTTACTACAGTAGCAGCCCGCGCTGGACATGCCAATTCCAGCACAACCAGTAAAATCTATGCCCATGCGATCCAATCATCTGAAGAGGCAGCTTCTCAATATCTGGATAACATTCTTCGTCCGAAAACAGCCACACATGGAAAAAAGAATATGTCATAGATGAGTGACATGCTTTCAATGAGATCATCAGTTAGCTGTAAAATAGTTTATCCATTGTAAATGCCGCAACAAATATCGGCATTATAGTGCAAGTTATGCACTGTTATCAGCAGTTATAAACACCAACGTAAACACCAAATAAACACCAACTCGCCGGTTGGAAAAATTGTAATGCCCTAAAAAGTACAAAAAACCCGTTATTTCTTTCGAAATAACGGGTTTTTTTGGAGCTTGCGGCCGGACTCGAACCGGCGACCTGCGCATTACGAATGCGCTGCTCTACCAACTGAGCCACGCAAGCAACAATCTAAGCTGACAGCGTTTCTGTATGTCAGCCTTGATAGTATATCATGTTTTTTTCCTTTCGTCAATCTTTTTTTCAAATTTTCCTTGACTTTTTCTATCGATTCGATATAATAGTAAAGTATCCTTGCTCACATCAAAGGATGTGGGCCAAAAGTCCAAAAGGAGGTGCTAAGAAAATGGCAAAGATTTCTGGCAAGTACGAGACGATCTTCATTGTCAACCCCACGCTGGAAGAGGCAGCGGCTACCGCTGTTGTGGACAAGTTCAAGTCTCTCGTCGAGGCGAACGGCACGAACGTAGAAGTTGAGGATTGGGGCAAGCGCCGTCTGGCGTACCCGATCGAGGACCAGACGGAAGGCGTTTACACCCTGATCCGCTTTGAGTCCAAGCCGGAGTTCCCGGCCGAGCTGGACCGTATCTACAAGATTACGGACGGCATCATGCGTTCTTTGATCGTCTGCCTGGACGACTAAGGCGGTGAACGACCAATGCTCAATAAGGCTATTCTGATGGGTCGTTTGACCCGCGATCCCGAGCTGCGCCACACGCAATCCAACATGGCTGTGTGCTCGTTCCGCCTTGCGATCGACCGCGACCGCAAAGGCCCGAACGGCGAACGCCAGACCGACTTCATCGACTGCGTCGCATGGGGCCGTCAGGCGGAGTTTGTTTCACAGTGGTTTGCAAAGGGCGTCATGGCGATCGTAGTCGGCCGCGTTCAGTCCCGCCAGTGGCAGGATCAGAACGGCAATAACCGCACAGCCATTGAGGTAAACTGCGACGAAGTTTCCTTCGGCGAGACCAAAAAGTCCCGCGAAGCAAACACCGGTTACGCAGGCGGCGGTTATGGCGGCTATGATAACGGATCGCAGATGCGGCCCGAGCCTGCCGCGTCTCAGGTAACTCCCGCATTCGATCTGCCCGCGGGCGATTCGGATTTTCAGGAGCTGGCCGATGACGACGGCGATGTCCCATTCTAAACTGAAGGAGGTTACGCGACAATGGAAGAAAACAAGAAGGAATTCACGCCCCGTCCGGAGCGTGCAGAGCGCCCGCAGCGCGGCCGTCGCCGCCGCAAGGTTTGCGCTTTCTGTGTTGATAAAGTCGAGCACGTTGATTACAAGGATGCTGGCAAGCTTCGCAAGTATATGTCTGAGCGCGGCAAGATCCTGCCCCGCCGTATGACCGGTACCTGCGCGCGTCATCAGCGCCAGCTGACCGAGGCAATCAAGCGCGCCCGTCACATCGCTCTGCTTCCCTATACCGCAGAGTAATTCGTTTTTCATTCATAAAGGATACAAAAAGACCGTTTTCATCCGAAAACGGTCTTTTCTTTTCTATTCCTCGGTAAAAGTGAAAACATCTTCAACGGTCAGACCGAACACCTTCGCAATATCCATTGCTAGCTTGAGCGACGGATTATACTGCCCATTTTCCAGTCTCCCGATGGTTTCTCGGCGCACACCGACCAGTTCTGCCAGCTGCGCCTGATCCATACTGCGCGCGGCGCGCAGCTCCTTGATGCGTGTTTTCAGCATGGCGGTTATGCTGAGCGGCGTTCATAATATAGAAACGCCACATCCTGAAAAACGTTGATTGCCGCCATCAGCAACAGCGCATACTCATAGGGAATGGTCAGCGGAGCCTTATCTCCGAAGGCGATGTACAGCAAAAGTGCAAAGTTGAGCACATTGAACAGCAGGGAATTGGCTTTATAAGCATTAGCATGCGCGCGTTCATCTGCTTTTTCCACCCCAACACCGGTTTCCAGCAGAATCAGGCCAATCAAAAGCGCCACACTCACTGCAATCAGGATACCTCTCCATGGCTGTGCATCGATTGGGCCATATTGCTTGGCGAACAGCAGCAAGATGATAAGCACGCCCCAAGCGCTGGCATGGAGCAGCTTTGCACGAGTTAGTGTCATAATATATCCCTCCCACATGTGATATATTTGTATCTTTGTGTGATAAATATATCACTTCTTATACATACTGTCAAGATACATTTCTTTATCCACAATATTGTGGATATTTTTTGCACCGGGCAGGGGAGACAGAAAAAGGACGCACAAAAGTGCGTCCTTTTTTCTTATTCTTCTGTAGCCTCGGTGGATTCAGTCGATTCGCCGTCCTCAGCAGTTTCGTCCTCTTCCTGCTTGTCCGTGCGGGCAATTGAAATGACCTTTACGTCCTCGTTCGTGCGCATGACGATAACGCCCTGCGAGCCTCTGCCGCATTCGCGAATCTCCTCACAGCCCGTGCGGATGATAACGCCGTCATCCGTAATAATCATCACGTCATTTTCGCTGTCCACGACTGCAATGCCGGCGACCAGACCGGTCTTTGCGGTCAGGTTATGCAGCATCATGCCGCCGCCGCCGCGATGATGGATGGTGAACTCCTCGACAGGCGTGCGCTTGCCGTAGCCGTTCTCGGTGATCGACAGCACATAAGCGCCCTTGCGCGCCCGCGCTGCGCCAACAACATAATCGCCTTCGCTCAGGCGAATACCGCGCACACCGGTCGCTGTACGGCCCATTGCGCGCACTTCGTTCTCGTCGAAGCAAACCGCACGGCCCTCATGCGTTGCAATCAGAATGTTCTGCTCGCCGTCCGTCAGGCGCACATCGACGAGTGCGTCGTCCTCATTGAGGTTGAGCGCGCGTAGACCTGCGCGGCGGATATTCTGCAAATCGGACAGCACCACGCGCTTGGCAACGCCCTGCCGGGTGACAAAGAACAGGAATTTGTCGTCTGCAAACTCCTTGATGGCAAACATCGCAGTGATTTTCTCGTCGCTTTCCAACTCGAGAAGGTTGACGATATTCATGCCCTTCGCGGAGCGGCCGGTTTCGGGAATCTGATAGCCCTTGAGCTTATAAACCTTGCCGCGGTCGGAGAAGAACAAAATGGTGTCATGCGTCGAGGCGGTGAAGATATCCTTGGCAAAGTCCTCTTCGCGCGTGCTCATCGCGGACACGCCGCGGCCGCCGCGCCGCTGCGCGCGGTAAACCGAGGTCGGCTGACGCTTGATATAGCCGAAGTGGGTCAGCGTATAAGCGCAGGTCTGCTCCTCGATCAAATCCTCAATGTCGATCTCATCCGCGACATTGGCGATCTCGGTATGACGTTCATCGCCGTATTTCTGCTTGATCTCCTGCAATTCTGCCTTAACGACTGCGAGAATATTCGCGTCGCACGACAAAATATCCTCAAAGCCCGCGATTTTGCCCTCGAGTTCCTTGTATTCGTCGTTGATCTTCTCCTGCTCCAGACCGGACAGACGGCCCAGACGCATATCCACGATCGCCTGTGCCTGCGGCTCGTCGAGGTGGAACTCGAAGTGCTCCGAGCCATCCACGATGCCGAGCAACGCAATCTGGTCGATCCAGAACGGCTCTGCCATCAGGTTTACCTTGGCTTCCGCTTCGTTTTTGGATGCGCGGATGATGGCAATGATGCGGTCAATATTATCGGTGGCCACCTTGAGACCTTCCAGAATGTGCGCGCGATCCTGCGCTTTCTTGAGGTCAAAGCGCGTGCGGCGCTCGACGACGTCCTTCTGGAAAGCAACATACTGGTCGATGATCTGCCGCAGCGTGAGCACGCGCGGCTGCAGCTTGCCCGATGCACCCGGCACCAGCGCAATATGGATCATCGAAATGGTGTCCTCCAGCTGCGTATAGGTGAACAGCTGGTTCAAAATGACCTGCGCGTTGGCATCGCGGCGGATATCGACCACGATCTGCATGCCCTCGCGCGAGGAATGGTCCTGAATGTTGGTGATGCCATCGACGCGCTTATCCTTGACGAGGTTCGCCATGGATTCAACCAGACGCGCCTTGTTGACCATGTAAGGAATCTCGGTAATGAGAATCTGGCTCTTGCCGTTCGGCAAATCCACAATCTCGGTCTTGGCACGCACTTTGATTTTGCCGCGGCCGGTCGCATACGCCGCGCGGATGCCGCTGCGGCCCATGATGACGCCGCCGGTCGGGAAGTCCGGCCCCTTGATGAACTGACAGATCTCGTCCATCTCGGCTTCCGGGTGGTCGATCACATAGCAGATGCCATCCACGACCTCAGTCAGGTTGTGCGGCGGGATGTTGGTTGCCATACCGACCGCAATACCCGACGAGCCATTGACCAGCAGGTTCGGGAAACGCGACGGCAGCACGACCGGCTCCTGCCGCTCTTCGTCAAAGTTCGGCTCAAAGTCGACCGTGTTTTTCTTGATATCGGCCAGCATGTAATTTGCCAGCTTGGCCATACGGGCCTCGGTATAACGGTAAGCTGCCGGGGGGTCGCCGTCGACCGAACCGAAGTTGCCGTGGCCGTCGATCAGCGGATAGTGCAGCGAAAAGGGCTGCGCCAGACGCACCAAAGCATCATAAACCGACGCGTCGCCGTGCGGATGATAGCGGCCGAGCACATTACCGACGGTCGTTGCAGACTTACGGTAGGGCTTATCCGAGGTCAGGCCGTCCTCGTACATCGCATACAGGATGCGGCGGTGTACCGGCTTTAAGCCGTCGCGCACATCGGGCAGCGCACGGCCTACAATAACGCTCATCGCATAGTCGATGTAGCTCTTTTTCATCTCTTTTTCGAGATCGACCTGCAATATTTTTTGCTGTTCGTATTCTTGACTCATTCTTTGCCTCCGGAATTGTTGGCGTTATTATGCATACCGTCCGCGCATCAAACGTCCAGATTCATAACATACTTGGCATTTTTCTCAATGAATTCGCGCCGCGGCTCAACCTTTTCACCCATCAGCAGCGCAAAGGTCTCGTCAGCCGCTGCCGCATCCTCCATCGTTACCTGAAGCAGCGTGCGGTTTGCCGGGTCCATGGTGGTCTCCCACAGCTGCTGTGGATCCATCTCGCCCAGACCTTTGTATCGCTGCACACGCACGCCCTCGCCCATCTCGGCGATGCATTCGCGCTGCTGCTCGTCGGTATAGGTATAGCGTACATTCTTGCCCTTTTCGTTCTTGAAAAGCGGCGGCTGCGCGATAAACACATGTCCATGCTCAATGAGCGGCCGCATGAAGCGGAAGAAGAATGTCAGCAGCAGGGTACGGATATGGCTGCCGTCAACGTCAGCATCGGCCATCAGGATAATCTTACCGTAACGCAGCTTGGACAAATCAAAATCGTCGCCAAAGCCCGCGCCGAATGCGGTAATCATCGGGGTCAGCTTATCGTTGCCATATACACGGTCAAGGCGCGCCTTTTCCACGTTGAGCATCTTGCCCCACAGCGGCAGGATCGCCTGATGCCTCCGGTCGCGGCCTTCCTTGGCCGAACCGCCTGCGGAATCACCCTCGACGATGTAGATTTCGGTATAGGTCGGGTCTTTTTCAATGCAGTCAGCCAGCTTACCGGGCAGGGAGGCCGAATCAAGCGCGGACTTGCGACGCGTCATCTCGCGCGCCTTTTTCGCGGCTTCGCGGGCGCGGGCAGCGGTCTGCGCCTTGTCGATGATCGTGCGGGCGACCTGCGGATTTTCCTCAAAGAAGGTCATCAGCTTTTCGGAAACCATCGCATCGACCAGCGTGCGCATTTCGCTGTTGCCCAGTTTGGTCTTGGTCTGTCCCTCGAACTGCGCTTCCTGCAACTTGACGGAAATGATCGCGGTCAGACCCTCGCGCGAGTCCTCGCCTTTGAAGGACTCGTCGTCTTTCAGCAGCTTATATTTGCGGCCGTATTCGTTCAGCACGCGGGTGAGTGCGGCCTTAAAGCCGGTCTCATGCGTGCCGCCCTCGGTCGTATTGATGTTGTTGGCAAAGGACAGCAGCAGCTCGCTGTAGCTGTCGGTATACTGCATGGCAACCTCGGCCATCGAGGTATCGCGACTGCCCTCCATGTAGATGACCTGCTCATGCAGCGGATTCTTGGTGCGGTTGAGGTGCTGTACAAACTGACGGATACCGCCCTCATAGTGCATGACCTCTTCAACCGGCTCATCGTCGCGCTCGTCGCGGAGCGTGATTTTAAGACCTGCGTTCAAAAACGCCTGCTCACGCAGCCGCTTTTCCAGCACGTCGAACTCATAAACCGTCGTCTCGAAGATCTCCGGGTCAGCATGGAAGCGAATGGTCGTGCCGGTCTCGCTCTCGCAGGGCGTGTCGCGCATTTTGATCTGCGTCACGCCACGCTCAAATCGCATATAATGCTTGTTGTGGCCGTCGCGCACTTCGGCTTCCAGCCAGTCAGACAAGGCGTTTACAACCGACGAACCAACTCCGTGCAAACCGCCGGACACCTTATAGCCCGAACCGTCGAACTTGCCGCCTGCGTGCAGCACAGTCAAAACGACCTCAAGCGTCGGAATGCCCATCTGCGGGTGGATGCCGCAGGGAATGCCGCGGCCGTTATCCGCCACGCGGATGATATCGCCCTTTTCGATCGTCACCTCAATATGGGTGCAGTAGCCCGCCAGCGCTTCGTCGATCGAGTTATCGACGATCTCATACACCAGATGGTGCAGGCCTCGCGCCGAGGTCGAGCCGATATACATGCCCGGACGTTTGCGCACAGCTTCCAGGCCTTCGAGCACCTGAATCTGGCTTTCGTCATAGGTGTCGGTGACCTTCAGGTCGAGCACTTCGTCCTTGATTTCCATTTCTTCACTCATATGATTTAATTTCCTTTCCAGAAATTGCGGTAACGATGGTTTGATGCGCTTATATTGCGTATGCCTTTTCCGCGCGACGCTGCAATGCCTGTGATGAAAGGCTGGTCAAATACAGCGTTTCGCCCAGCGCATTTTCGCATAAAACGCCGGCGCGCGGCAGATCCTCATACAGCTCGATGATACGCCCTTCGTCCTGTAATCGCTCGATCAGGCGGGCGGTGCGCTTAGAGGCGGTGGCGGTGTCCATATCAAACACGGCGACCACGCTTTGCAGCGGCACAATATAATCCTGTCCCAGATGCAGATACATGGAATATCCTCCTGTTTTCCCACAAAATGGACAAAATAACAGACCGCAAAACGACCGCGCGCGGGTTTTTTCAGCCGCCGCGCGGAGGCTCGTCCGCCGGTCTGTCCCTCGGGCTGTATTCTATTCTGATTATACCACTTTTTTCAGGTTTTGTGTACCAAACAGACGGAAAAACTTAAATGATTTTACCATTTTGTATTTGGAAAACCGCGCCAGCGCGCAGCTTATCCGAAATACCGTCCTCGCAGCAGGTAATCATGACCTGACCGGCCGAAATGCGGTTTAACACAAAATCCTGCCGCCGGCGATCCAGCTCGGAAAGCACGTCATCGAGCAGCAAAACCGGATACTCGCCGTCCTCCCCGAAAAACAGCTCACGCTCAGCAAGCTTTAAGGACAGCGTACAGGTGCGCACCTGCCCCTGCGAGCCGTAAGACGCGGCGCTGCGCCCATCAAGCAGCAGCACCAAATCGTCCTTATGCGGGCCGGAAAGACAGCTGCGCGCCGCGATTTCAGCCTGTTTGTGGCGCAGAACGTGGTCGATCAGCTCCTGTTCGATCTGCTTTGCCGACGCAAAGGGATCGGTCACCGAGGAGACGGTTTGATACTCGCCCGAGAGCACCTCCTGCGGTGCAATATCGGCATAGACAGTAGCTGCCGCTTGGAGCAGTTTTTTGCAGTAATAGGCGCGATAACGGATAATTTGCGCGCCGATATGCGCCATGCGCAGCGAAAAATCCTCCCACATCGAGAGCAGTGAGGGCTTTTCCTCGCTGTCGCGCAGGATACGTGTCTTGTGTTCATGCAGGCGGTTATATTCCTCCAGATAGCGCGCATAGTATGGCCGCAGCTGGCACAGCGCGGTATCCAGAAATCGCCGTCTTGCACCCGCGCCCTGCCGCACCAGCATGAGATCCTCCGGACAGAACAGAACGGTTTTCAAAAGCCCCTGCACATCGGCCTGCCGCTTCTGCCGCACGCCGTTTTTATAAATTTCCATAGATTTTGTGCGCGAAAGGCGCAGTTCCAACGCAAAATCGCGCTCTTGTGCCTGAAAATCTGCTAAAATACGCGCGTGATTTTCTCCAAAGCGCAGCCCCTCTTTTTTCTGTGCTGTGCGGAACAAACGCATGGTGGAGCAGGCGGCAGCGGCTTCGAGCAGATTGGTTTTTCCCTGTCCGTTTTCGCCGCAGATCAGGTTGACCGCCGGATCAAATACAAACCGCGCCTGCTCATAATTTCGGAACTGTTCCAGCTCCAAAGAACGGATATTCATACGATTTTGACGGTTTCACCGTCGAGTGTCACAGTATCGCCCGGGCGCAGTTTTTTGCCGCGCATGGTGCAGCTTTCGCCATTTACCAGCACTTCACCTTCGGCAATGCGGATTTTGGCTTCTCCGCCGGACATCACAAAATTAGCAAATTTTAACAATGCATCCAATTTAATGAATTCTGTTTCTATTTTGATCTCAGTCATTGGCCTTTAACCTCACCGGCAGCACCAGATAAGTGTATTTATCGCCTTCCAGCGGCGAAATCACGATCGGATTGAGCGAACCCTTGAGCTGCAATTTCACTGTGTCATCGCCGGCTGCGCGCAGCGCATCCAGAATATAGCGATTGTTAAAACCGATTTCCAGATCGTTGATCGTGCCGTCAAACGCGCATTCGTCGTAGCTCTTGCCAACGGCCGTGATGCACGACATCTGCACATAAGAGCCGTCAAAATGGAAACGAACGGGATTTTTCAGCTTTTCCGACACGATCAGCGACACACGTTCGATGCAGGTGATCAGTTCGTGGCGATCCGCCTTGACGACATATTCAAATTCCGACGGAATTGCCGCGCGGTAATTGAGAAATTCACCGTCGATCAGACGGGTAATGAGCGTTGTACCGCCGATGCGGAACAAAATGTTCTTTCGATCGGGGAAAATCTCTACATCGCCGTCCTCTTCGGTTAAAATGCGTTCGATTTCGCGTAAAGACGGGCCGGGCACGACAAATTTCATGTCCCCGGAAATACCTTCCACGGTTTCACGGCGCACGGACAGACGATAGCCGTCGACTGCAACCACGTTCAGGCGGTTGGCTTCCAGCTCAAACAAGCAGCCAGTGTGGATGGGTTTGGATTCGTTGTCGGATACTGAGAAAATCGTTTTTGCGATCATGCTTTTGAGGATAGACTGCGGCAGGGAAAAGCCGGTATCGGCGGAAACCTCGGCCAAAGCCGGGTATTCGTCGGCTTCGGTAGCGACCAAGTTGAATACGGCGCGGCCGCATTTGATGGTGGTCAGCAGTTTGTCATCGGTTTCCAAGTAGACAACATCCTGCGGTAGCTTGCGTACAATGTCGTAAAACAACTTTGCATTGAGCACAATGCTGCCGGGTTCAACAATATCGGCTTCAGCTGTGGTTCGAATGCCCATGGAAAGATCGTAGCCGGTCATAGTCAGCGAATCGGTTTCTGCGGTGATGAGCAGGCCTTCGAGCAGCGGCATAGCGCTTTTGCCGGTAACGGCACGGGAGGCAGTACCGATCAGGCTGAGCAGTGTTTCTTTTTCACAGGAGAATTTCATCGGTGGTTCCTCTTTCTTTGGAAATCGTAAGAAAAAACAGGATAGGATTTTATCGTAGTAGTAGGGGCTGGGGAAATTGGGGAAAAACGGTGAAAAGCCAGACGTGGTGCGGGAAATGTCGTACACAGGAGGATGTGGATGAATTTTATGCGCTCCACAGCTTCCACAGTTCGTTTTTTTATCCACAGGACAACTCTTGTGGAATCCACAGGGATATGTGGATAGATTTTTTATTCCCCGCGGATGTTATTATGCAGCTTTTTGATGACCTCTTCGGTCTCTCGGGAGTTTTTGCGCTCCTCCTCGATTTTGTTGCACGCATGCATGACCGTGGTATGGTCGCGCTTGAAAATCTTTGCAATATCGGGGAAGGAGTATTCGAGTTCCTGACGGATCATATACATGGCCATCTGGCGCGGATAGGCAACGTCCTTGGAACGGTTTTGCGAGATCATCTGCTCGACAGGGATATAGAAATAGTTGGCGACGGCCTCCATGATGCGTTCCGGCGTGGGATTGAGGCCGGGATTTTCGATACGCAGGGCATCGATCGCGTTTTCCGCCAGCGAGACTGTGATGCGTTCGCCCATCAGTTCATGCATAGCTTTGATCTTCTTGACTGCGCCTTCCAGCTGACGGATGTTCGCCTGAATATTCTCTGCGATGTAAGTAGAAACGTCATCAGGCAGATCGACCCCCATCTTGACCGCTTTATCGCGGATGATGGCGATACGGGTTTCGAAATCCGGCGGTTGGATATCCGCCAGCAAGCCCCATTCAAAACGGGTTTTCATGCGGTCTTCCAAGGTATTGATTTCCTTGGGCGGCCGGTCGGAGGTCAGTACGATCTGCTTTTTTGCCTCGTACAGCGCATTGAACGTATGGAAAAATTCTTCCTGCGTGCGCTCTTTACCTGCGATGAACTGCACGTCGTCCAACAGCAGCAGGTCCACCATGCGGTATTTGTTGCGGAAGGTTTGCACGTTACCTTCCTGAATCGCGGTGATCAGCTCGTTGGTGAAGTCCTCGCCCTTGACGTAGATGATGCGGAATTCCGGATGCGTGCGGCGCAAAACGTTCGCAATCGCGTACATCAAGTGGGTTTTGCCCAGTCCGGAGTTACCGTAGATAAACAGCGGGTTATTTTCCGCTGCCGGACGCTGCGCAACCGCAAGCGCTGCCGCATGTGCAAACTTGTTGCTCGAACCGACGATGAACCGCTCAAAGGTATAGTCATCATACGGAGAAGAGCTGGTGCTCGGCGCGGTGTACTCGCCGGTGACGACCACGACGGTTGTCGGGTCGCCCGTCAGCTCATACAGTGCGTTTTGAAGCGGCTCGATGAATTTCTGGTCGATAAATTCTTTTTTGAACTGGACCGGAGAATGCAAAATCAAACGGTTGTCCGTAAAAGAAACAACCGTTGCATCGTCGAACCAGGCGGAAAGGCTGGACGGCGGGAAATCGCGTTCAAGGCGTTCGAGCGCCATTTCCAATATATTATTAGCCATGGGGCGCCTCCTGTCGATATAAGTACATAGATATTAATATAATAGCACAAGTCTCGGGCGGATTCAACAGCAAGGGTTTTACACAGCTGTGCGGAAATTTGTGTATAAAATTTCGTATTTTTTCGTTTGGCAGCCCAATGTATAGTGTGATTTTGAAACTTTTCCCCAAGATGTTGAAAACACAAAAAATCCTTGACATTTTGGTGCTTCTATAGGATAATATTTATTGTCTCATATTCTGCGGACAGGCAGCGGCATATGCCCGCGTCTCGCGCCGGACCTATGCCGGTGCCCATCCGTAAATCCATAAACAGGGAGGTGCACGAAGAAATGAAGAGAACCTATCAGCCCAAGAAGCGTCAGCGTTCCAAGGAGCATGGTTTCCGTAAGCGTATGCGTACGTCGAACGGCCGCAAGGTATTGGCCCGTCGCCGTGCCAAGGGCCGCGCACGCCTGACGCACTAAGCGAAAACCGATTTTTCAATACGCGCCGGCGGCGCGAAGGAAAAACGAAGCGAGCCGCTTTATCCTGCGGTTCGCTTTTTCTTTTGTCAGGGAACGGACAAGCTGAAATGTTTTTCTCTTTGACGAAGGAAACCGGCGAAAAGGGTTTGGGTCGTATCCGCCGGAACAAAAGCGATGCGGCCAGCTTTGCAAAACATACTTAGCTGCAAAGAAATTGAGATAACTCCCAATCGGGCGTTACCTTCCGTTTTTTCCCGGGCATCGGAAAAACGAGGAGAAAAAGATGAAACACACCATATCCTTGAAGGAAAACCATGAGTTCCGGCGATTGTATCACCGCGGGACTTCCACGGCAGGGCGGCATTTGGTGCTGTACTGCCGGAAGAACCGTTTGGGGTATAACCGGTTGGGGCTGACGGTCAGCGCAAAGCTGGCCGGCGCGGTGCAGAGAAACCGCGTCAAACGCCTGTTCCGTGAGGCATATCGTCTGCACGAGGACGAATTTGCGGTGGGCGTGGATCTGGTGCTCGTCGCGCGCAGCCGCGCGGTGGGCGCAACTTATTTGGAAATTGAGAAATCGCTGCTGCGGGCTTTGCAGGAAAACAAAGTCGCGGCAGCTCGATCATGAAGCGTTTTTTGCTGGCGGCAATCCGATTTTACCGTCGGCATATTTCACCGACCAAGCCACCTTGCTGCCGTTATATCCCGACCTGCTCGCAATATGCGATCGAAGCGATTGAGAAATACGGCGCGCTCAAAGGCGGCTGGCTGGCGTTTAAACGCATCTGCCGGTGCCATCCCTTCTCCAAACGCGGGCCATATGACCCCGTGCCGTAACGAAGGGAGAAAAAGAGTGGGTGGAACCGGTTCCATTTCGTTTTACGAATGAACAAACAACCCTACGGAGGTTTATATGGGAGAAATTTTCGGACTTGTCATCGTCAGGCCGCTTGGTCTGATCCTGTTGGCAATCTTTAAGGCGGTTGGCTCGTATGGTCTTGCGGTCATCCTGTTTGCTTTGATCGTTAAGCTGATTTGTATTCCGCTGGCGATCAAGGGCAAAAAGAGCATGCTTGCCATGAATGCGCTCAACGCGGAAATGCAGCAGCTGCAGAAGAAGTATGCAAACAACCGCGTCAAGCTCAACGAGGAAATGCAGAAGCTGTATGATAAGCATGGCGTCAATCCGATGTCCGGCTGTCTGCCGCAGTTTATTCCGTTGCCGATCATGATGGGTCTGTACTATGCGGTACAGCAGCCGCTCAAGTTCATGATGGGCTTTAGTGATGATGTGATCTCGCAGCTTGGCTCGTTGGTTGGCGTTGATATGGCGTCCGCCGATTACTATGGCCAGATCACAATTGCCGAAAAGTTGGGCGATCTGTTCACGCAGAATGGCGGCGTGTGGCCGGATACGGTGACCAACATCACCAACGGTGCAGGTGAGCTGCTCAATATTGATTTCAGCTTCCTCGGTTTGAATCTGGCGCAGACGCCGTCTATTTTCAATCCGAGCATTCTGTGGGTCATCCCGATCCTGTCGGGTGCAACTGCATTTTTGGCAAGCTTTGTCATGCAGAAGATGCAGGGTACCCAGAACAGCGCGGCAGCCAGCCAGCTGAAGATGATGAATCTCATCATGCCGCTCATGTCCTTGTATTTCGGCTTTATTCTGCCGGGCACGATCGGTATTTACTGGATTTTCAACAACGTATTCTCCTGTGTGCAGGAAATCGTGCTGACGACCTACCTGCGCGGCAAGAAGGAGAAGAAGGACGCGGAAGAGTCTGCGCGCATCGCAGCGGAAAAGGAAGCCAAGCGCGCGGCGCACAAAGCGGCTCAGCAGGAACAGTCCCAGAACGCGAAGAAAAAGAAGGGGGACAAGTAATTTATGGAGAAATTTATCGAAACCACGGGCGATACCCGCGACGCTGCCATTGAAGCAGCGCTCAAGCAGCTCGGTATGGACCGGGATGATGTATCGGTAGAGGTTCTGGATAACGGCAAAAAGGGATTTCTCGGCATCGGTGCAACGCCCGCGCGCGTGCGCGTCACCTATGAGGTGCCGGATGAGCCGGTCAAGAAGGCGGAATCTGTCCACATCCCTGTGGAGAAACCCGCAAAGCCGCATCGTGCGGAAAAGCCGGCAAAGGAAGAAAAGCCCGCTGCCAAGCCGCAGAAGTTGTCCATTACGGATGAGGATGATACGCCGCGTCTGGTCAAGGCTGCGCCCGCGGATTTTGTGCCGGAAAAGCTGGAAGTGGAGCGCCCGCCGCGTCGGGAGCGTCCGCGCCGGGAACGCGGCGGCCGTCGCGACCGCCGTCCGCGTGAGGAACGTCCGATCACGCCGTCTGTTCCTAAGGAGCGCGAGCTGATTCCGGTTTCGGAGGAATGCATGAAGAAGGCGGAGCAGCTTGCGACCGATTTTGTCACCGGACTGCTCGAAAAGATGGGTGTCGAGGGCGAAGTCAAGACGCTGCCGCAGATCGAGTGCGACCAGCTGCGTCTGGAGATTTGCGGCCCGGATATGGGTCCGATCATTGGCCGTCGCGGCGATACGCTGGATGCGATCCAGTATCTTGGTTCACTGGTGCTCAATAACGCGCTGGACGAGCATGTGCGTCTGTCGGTCAACACCGAGAATTATCGTGAAAAGCGTGCGGAGAGCCTGGAGCGTCTTGCCCGCAAGATGGCAATGAAAGTGGTCAAGTCTCACCGCTCGATGACGCTGGAACCGATGAATCCCTATGAGCGCCGCATCATCCATGCCGCGCTGCAGGATTTCAACGGTGTCACCACGTACTCGACCGGCACTGAGCCCGGCCGTCGTGTTGTGATTGCACCGGATAACAGCTTCCGTTCGCGTTCCTAACGCGGGGTATTGTCTATGAACGATACGATTGCCGCCATTTCTTCCGCCGGCGGACCGATCGGTTTGATTCGGGCGTCTGGTGAGCAGGCGATACAGGCGGTAGATACCATTTTCCGTGCAAAAAACGGCAAGCGTATGCTGGATGCACCGGGGCAAAAGCTGGTTTACGGCACGCTGCATGATAAAAACGGCAAGATGATAGACTGCTGCTATGCGGTAGTCTTTCATGCGCCGCATACCTACACGGGTGAGTCGATGGCGGAATTGCAATGCCATGGTTCGACCGCTGTTTTGCAGCAAGCGCTGGATGCGCTGTTTGCGCAGGGCGTGCGGCAGGCCGAAGCAGGTGAATTTACTCGCCGGGCATTTTTGAATGGCAAGCTCGGTTTATCCGAAGCGGAAGCCGTGCACGATTTGATCACCGCCCGCACCGCCGAGGCCGCGCAGAATGCAGTGGCGCAGATGATGGGTGCGGTCGGTTCTCCCGTGCAGCAGATGCGGGAAGAATTGATCGGCATGGTAGCGCATTTTCATGCGGTCGTGGATTTCCCGGATGAGGATATCGACCCGATCTTGTTTGATGATGCCGCTGCACTGCTGCACCGTACCACCAGCCGTTTGTATGCAATGGCCGAAAGCTACGAGCGCGGCCGTATCTTGCGCGAGGGTGTTCCATGTGTGATTTTGGGCCGTCCGAATGCGGGAAAAAGCACGCTGCTCAATACGCTACTCGGTCGGGAGCGTGCGATCGTGACCGATATTCCGGGCACGACCCGCGACCTGATTGAGGAAAACGTAAAGGTCGGCCAGCTTTTGCTGCGCGTGACCGATACGGCAGGTCTGCGCGACACGACCGACCCGATCGAACAGGCGGGTATCGACCGTGCAATGGCGGAAGCATCCGCTTCCGCACTGATCCTTGCGGTGTTTGACGGTTCACAGCCGATTGGTGACGAGGATATGCTGGTGCTTGCCCGCGCAGCAGGACACCGTGCGATTGCTGTGGTCAATAAGGTGGATTTGCCGCAGCAGTTGGACGAAAAGCTGCTGAAAAAGCATTTTCTGCATATTGTGCCTCTGTCCGCGAAAACCGGTACTGGCATGGATAAGCTTTTGTCGCTTATTCCGCGCACGATTGGCTTGGGTGACGGCGCGTTTGATGGCGCACTGATTACCAATGCCCGTCAGGCTGCCGCTCTGGCGCGTGCGGCTGAGCGATGCGAAGCCGCGCTGTATGCCGCGCAGTCCGGTATGACACCGGATGCGGTCGTGATGGATGCAGAAGGTGCAATTGCCGCGCTTGGGGAAATCACGGGCGAGACCGTGACCGAAGCGGTCGTTTCTCGGATCTTCAGCGATTTTTGCGTGGGAAAATAGATATGTATGCCACAGTGAGAAGGGCCGCCTGCCGCGCGCAGCGGCCCTTTTCCATGGGATAACTATATTACTATTTGTAATATCAATATGTAATATTTTATTTCTGTTATCAATTTATTTGCCAAAAGTGCAAGTTATCCAAAGTTTACACAGAGTTATCAACAGGTGTGGATAAAGTTTGGCTGGTCTATTCTTTATCCATGACTCTCTGTGACGCACGAAGAAGGAGGAGGATTCATGACGGTTTTTCCAGCCGAAGCCTTTGACGTTGTCGTTGTTGGTGCGGGGCATGCGGGTATTGAAGCAGCGCTTGCCGCTGCACGCCTTGGGATGAAAACCGCGTGTTTTACGATCAATCTGGACGCTGTCGGCAACATGCCGTGCAATCCTGCCATTGGAGGCACGGCGAAGGGGCATCTGGTGCGCGAGATTGATGCACTGGGCGGAGAGATGGCGCGTGCGGCGGATGCGGCCTGCATCCAGTACCGCATGCTCAACCGCGGCAAAGGCCCGGCGGTGCATTCGCTGCGCGCGCAGGCTGACCGTGTTAAATACCGCACGTATATGAAGCATGCCCTCGAGCAGCAGGAAGGTTTGCAGCTGATGCAGGATGAGATCGTTTCGGTCGAAACCGAAAACGGCGCAGTATCCGCTGTTGTGACTGCGATCGGCGCGCGCCACCCTGCCAAAGCGGTCATCATTGCGTCCGGTACTTTTCTTGGTGGGCGTATCATTATTGGCGAATATGCGCGCGAGAGCGGGCCGGACGGCATGGCGGCAGCAAAGCCGCTGACTGATTCGCTGCGTGCGCTTGGTTTAAGGCTCCAGCGTTTCAAAACCGGCACGCCGCCGCGTATCCACCGCCGTTCGATTGATTTTTCCGGTCTGGAATTGCAGGAAGGGGAACAGGAGATCATCCCGTTTTCTTTTGAAACCGACCGACCGCCGGAAAACCGTGCGGTCTGCTACCTAACTTATACCACCGACCGCACGCATGAGCTTATCCGTGCGAATCTTGACCGCTCTCCGCTGTATGGAGGTCAGATCGAAGGCGTTGGCCCGCGCTATTGTCCGTCCATTGAGGATAAGGTGGTGCGCTTTGCGGATAAACCGCGTCATCAGCTGTTTTTGGAGCCGATGGGACTAGACACGGAAGAAATCTATGTGCAGGGCTTTTCCTCTTCCATGCCGTTTGATGTGCAGCGCGATATGCTGCATACGGTCAAGGGGTTGGAACATGCGGAGATCATGCGGCCGGCTTATGCGATTGAATACGATTGCGTCGATCCATTGGAGCTGCGCCCGACGCTCGAAACCAAAAAGGTCAAGGGTTTGTATGGTGCAGGTCAGTTCTGTGGTTCGTCCGGTTATGAAGAGGCTGCCGCACAGGGTCTGGTCGCAGGCGTGAATGCGGCGCTTGCCATCAAGGGAGAAGAGCCCCTCATCCTTGATCGCGCGGACGGTTATATCGGTACGCTGATTGATGACTTGGTAACCCGCGGTACAAATGAGCCATATCGTATGATGACTTCCCGTTCGGAATACCGTCTGCTGCTGCGACAGGATAACGCGGACGAACGACTCGTGCCGATTGGCGTGCGTATCGGTCTGAACCCGCCCGAGCGCGGGGAAAAGGTGCGTCACAAATACGAACAGGTTCAGACAGAGATTGACCGCATTGCTGCGGTCGGTATTGCGCCGTCGGACGCGCTCAATGGATTTTTGGCAGGAAAGAACAGCGCACCGGTCAAGGCTGGGTGCAAGCTGATCGACCTGCTGCGTCGTCCGGAACTCAGTTATGCGGATTTGGCTTTGTTTGATCCGGAACGACCCATGCTGCCTGCGGTGATTCGTGAGCAAGTGGAGATCCGCGTCAAGTATGCGGGCTATATCGACCGCCAGCAGAAGGACGTGGAGCAGTATCGCAAATTGCAGTCTCGACCGCTTCCAGCTGATCTGGATTATGAGCAAATTGATTCCTTGCGCTTGGAGGCGAGGCAAAAGCTGAATGCAGTACGGCCGCTCAACTTCGGACAAGCCGCGCGTATCTCCGGTGTGTCACCGGCGGATATTACCGCGCTGATGATCTATATAGAAACGCGCTGGAAGGAGGACAAGGCATGACCGCATATGAGCTGTTGGTTTCCGGCTTGCGGGAGTTTATCCCGGAAGTTTCTCCACAAGCTGTGGATAAATTATTGCGTTACTCGGATTTATTGCTCGAAAAGAATAAGGTGATGAATCTCACTGCCGTGACCGATCCCTGTGAAGTCGTCACACGTCACTTTCTCGACTGCGCTTCGCTTGCGCCTTATATTAAGAAAGGGCAGACTGTGCTGGATGTGGGCACTGGCGCGGGCTTTCCTGGTCTACCGCTTGCGATCCTTTGCCCGGGTGCGGAATTTACCTTATTGGATGCGCAGTGTAAGCGTATTGATTTTCTCTCTGAGGTGGTCGATGCGCTTGAACTGACCAATGTCCTCCCGGTGCATGGGCGTGCGGAAGAGTTTGCAGCGGTACATCGTACATCGTTTGATCTTGCAGTTTCCCGTGCGGTCGCGGAGCTTCGTATGCTCTGTGAGCTGGCGCTGCCGATGGTCAAGGTAGGCGGTGCGTTTTATGCGATGAAGGCAGCCGATTGCATGGATGAAGTCGCTTCTGCGTCGCAGGCATTTGCTGTGTTGGGTGCACCGTCCGCGGAATTGCTTCGATATACAGTGCCGCATGATGGGGTTGAGCGCGTGTTGGTGCGTCTGCAAAAAATCAATGAAACGCCGGACAAGTATCCGCGCCGTTTCAAAAAGATTCAAACTGATCCGCTCTGAGAAAATACATTACAAGTTGTTTACCCTCTGTATGGAAATTACAGAGGGTTATTTTTTGTCCGAAAATGCATGGAAATGTGTGATATCTGGGAGGAAATGACAAATATGTGTCGAATAAGGCAGGTTTTGCGGTCGATTTTCCTTGCCAAAATGTAATAATATGGTAATCTATTACCGAAGGACAAACCGGCGTGGTGTTTTGAGCCGGTCGACAGCACAAGGAGGAGATGACATGATGTCGGTTTTGACGTTAGTGACAGGAAAAGAGGACCGGACGTTGCGGCGAGTGCGGGTGAGTGATATTGTGCGCAATCCCAATCAGCCGCGTAAGTATTTCGACCCAGAGGCGATTGCGCAGCTTGCGGAAAGCATACGGCAATACGGTGTGCTTAATCCGCTGACGGTACGACGCGCGCCGGGCGGTGGATACGAATTGGTTGCAGGGGAGAGACGGCTGCGTGCCGCGCGTGTGGCGGGACTGAATGATGTGCCCTGTCTGGTGATTGCTGCGGATAATGAGGATTCTTCTGCAATCGCGCTGGTGGAAAATTTGCAGCGCCGTGATTTGGATTTCTTTGAGGAAGCGGAAGGCTTTAAGCGATTGATCGATCAGTATGGATTGACGCAGGAGGAAGCCGCGCGCAAGGTTGGCAAGACGCAGTCCGCGGTGGCAAACAAGCTGCGGCTGTTGCGATTGTCCACGCAGAATATGGAATTGATTCGCAGCGCAAATTTAACAGAGCGTCATGCGCGCTGCTTGCTGCGGCTCGAGGATGAGAATGACCGTATTAATGCGACCAAGTATATCATTGAGCATGATCTGAACGTCAGTCGTTCGGAGCAGTACATAGATGCTTTGCTCAAGGAAAAGGATGCGCCGCCTGTTGAGGGAGAGCGCAAGGTAGTGCGCCTGATTAAGGATGTCCGCTTTTTTCTTAATACACTGAACCGTGCGGTCGGTGTCATGGTGGATGCGGGCATTGGCGCAACGGTTGACCAAACTGAGGATGAAGATTGCTTGACCTTAACCATCAGTATTCCACATGCGCGGGCATAGCGTGTGTTTGATATAGAGAACCGGGGTTGTTTCACGTGAAACATTTAACCGGAGAAGAGAGCTGCCGCAGGGCAGCTCTCTTTTTTATGTTTCACGTGAAACATACGAGAAAATTTGAGGGATTTGCTTTGCATTCTAATAAGGGTGTGATATAATGAAACCCGTAGGAAAATTACCAAAGATAAGAGGGAACCAG
>NZ_CAWVCU010000103.1:0-3227 GCF_963927765.1 uncultured Agathobaculum sp.
CAATGCACTAATATTTGGTCAGAAATGGTCAGAAAATTCTCTTGCATTTGCGCCGGACAGACGCTATAATAAAGTCAAAGGTCAGGAAAGGTCAGAGAAAAGACCGGAGACCAAAGGAGGTGACAGCATGAAGATGTCGGATGTCATAGCCGATTTTATCGGCGAGATGTTATCATCGGGCGGCGGCGTGGCCGAAGTGCAGCGCAAAAGTCTGGCAGACCGCTTTTCGTGCGTACCAAGTCAGATCAACTACGTGATTGAAACGCGGTTCACACCGGAGCACGGCTATCTGGTCGAGAGCCAGCGCGGCGGCGGCGGTTATATCCGCATCGTACGGCTGATGGATGACAAGCAGCGTACGCTGCTGGAAGCTGCCCGCGGCATTGGCGGTCGATTGACCCAGAACGACGCGGCGCGACTGATGCGCGCATTGCTTTCAGCTGAACTGCTGACGGCGCGCGAGGCACAGCTGCTGCTGAGCGCTTGCTCGGACGGCGCACTGGCCGAGGTTGACAAAGCAGACCGAGACCGGCTGCGCGCGGCGATTTTCCGCTGTGCGGTCATGGGAATCGCGACAACATGAGACGACTTTAACAATCCGCGCTTTGCGCGGCATGCAATGGAGGGCGGCTACGCCGCCCGACAAAAAACCGGGAGCACAAGGTGAATTGGCCGAAGGACAAGAGAAGGTGGCCTGGGCCATGTATCACGGTTTTTTAACAAACAGGCGGCGATGCGAAAAATTGTATTTTGCGCATTGCCGGATGCAATAGGCATTCCCAGCCGTAGGCTGGCGATGCCGTCCATCGATTGAAACTGTACGTTTCAATCGAATTTATCGAAAGGAGTTTTGACTTATGAAATGCGAGAAATGCGGCAAGAATGAAGCGACGATGTATTATAAGGAAACCATCAACGGCGTGACGCGCGAAATGCACCTATGTGCGGACTGCGCGAAACAGGAAAACCTCGGCAGCGCGTTTGAAAACGCATTTCAGTCGATGGATCACTTCTGGAGCGATCCGTTCCATTCGTTCCTCGGCGGCGGTTTCGGCAGCCTGTGGAACGATATGCTGGGTGCGCCGACAGCGACCCTGCTCGGTACCGAGCGCAAGTGCCCGACCTGCGGCATGACCGAAAGCCAATTACGGCAGTCCGGCCGCGTTGGCTGCCCGGATTGCTACAGCACCTTCGCGGATATTTTGAACCCCTACGTCGAAAAGCTGCACGGCGCGACGCGCCACATCGGCACGGCGCCCGCCGCACCCGAGCAGCCCAAGCAAGATCCGGTCGAAGCGCTGCGTGCACAGCTGAAAACCGCGGTCGAAAACGAGGAATACGAGCAGGCCGCGCGTCTGCGCGACGAGATCCGCAGAATGGAGGGCGAGCAGAAATGAGCATGTTTACGATTAACGGCGGCTTTACCGGCCTCGCAGCCTCCAGCCGCGTGCGTCTGGCACGAAACATCAAAGGCTATCCCTTCCGCCTGACAGAGGCGCAGCACAAGGAAATCGCAGATAAGGTTTTCGCCGTGCTGCAGGAAAACCCGACCGTCGGGCCGGAATTTGAAAAGAAACAGATTATCCCACGCGCGACCGAGACCGCGCAGCTGGTCGAGGAACATCTGATCTCGCCTGAGCTTGCCCAGAACGGCGGCTGGCTGATCGTTTCCAAAGATGGCGGCGTGTCCATCATGGTGGGCGAGGAAGACCATCTGCGCTTGCAGGTGATCGGCACCGGGCTGTGCCCGAAGGAGTGCCTGGATACAGCAAACCGCATCGCGGCGCTGATCGAAAGCGCGCTGCCGTTCGCCTATGATGAGCGGCTCGGCTATCTGACCGCGTGCCCGACCAACGTCGGTACCGGCCTGCGAGCGTCCATCATGCTGCACCTGCCTGTGCTGACAGCGACAGGTGCGATCGGCCGCATGACCGGCTATGCCGGCAGCCGTGGCTGCGCAGTGCGCGGCGCATACGGCGAAGGCTCCAAGGCTGTTGGCGGGTTCTATCAGATCTCCAATCAGGTCACGCTGGGCGCATCTGCGGCCGAGTTGACCGACAAGCTGGTCGAGACCGCGACCGCGATCATCGACGCGGAAAAGAAAGCGCGCGAACAGGTGCGCAGTCAGGACGAGGACGGCCTGCGCGACCGCGTATGGCGCGCGGCAGGCACGCTGCGTTCTGCTTACCGTATCGACACCAGCGAAGCCGTGCAGTGCATCTCGGATGTGCTGGTCGGTTTGCAGATGGGGCTGCTCAGCGGTGCTCAGCCGCAGAAGCTGTATGAGCTAGAGCAGCGCATCCGTCCGGCAATGCTGACCGGTGCGCCGCAGGAGCGCGACAAGAAGCGCGCAGAATTGCTGCGTGCGGCAACGAAAGACTTGATTTTGCAATAATCCAATCATTAAATTTGAACTGTTCCACTCAGAAAGGAGTGTTGACCTATGTTTTATCAGAACCGTTTTACCGAGCGTGCACAGCAGGCACTGACCAAGGCGCAGGAAGCCGCGGGTTCGTTCGGACACAGTTATATCGGCTCGGAGCACCTGCTGCTCGGCCTGCTGCGTGAAGGCGGCGGCCCGGCAGCCAAGGCGCTGACCGCCTGCGGCGTGACCGAGGATGCGCTTGTTCAGCAGATTGAGCAGCTTTCCGGCCGCGGCACGCCGGATGCCTCTGCGCCGCAGGGCATGACCCCGCGCACCAAGCGCATTATCGAGCTGGCCGTGCAGACAGCGGCGCAGATGGGCGCAAGCTACGTCGGCACCGAGCATTTGCTGCTTGGCATCCTGCGCGAAGGGCAGAATGTCGGCCTGACCGCGCTGGCAAACCTCAAAGTCACCCCGCAGATGGCGGCGGAAAAGCTGAGCGAAGTGCTCGGCGGCGTCCAGCCGGGCGATATGGAGGGCGCAGGTGCGCCCGGCGCTTCCGGCAAGGGCGCGGAAGGTGCGCTCGGCCAGTTTGGCCGTGACCTGACCGCGGCTGCCCGTGAGGGCAAGCTCGACCCGGTTATCGGCCGTGAAAAGGAAATCCAGCGCGTGATCCAGATCCTGTCCCGCCGCACCAAGAACAACCCCGCGCTGATCGGCGACCCCGGCGTCGGTAAGACTGCCGTGGTCGAGGGTCTGGCGCAGAAGATCGTCGCGGGCGACGTGCCGGAGACCTTGAAGGACAAGCGCGTCGTGTCGCTTGACCTGACCGGCATGATCGCGGGCACCAAGTACCGCGGCG
>NZ_CAWVCU010000104.1:0-7636 GCF_963927765.1 uncultured Agathobaculum sp.
TACCGTGTGCCGGACGAGCTGCGGGAACAGGTGCTGATCGGCACCCGTGTTCTCGTGCCGTTCGGCTTTGGCAATAAACGGGCGGAAGCGGTCGTGCTCGCGTTCCGTGAGGACGCGGGCGGGCATAAGCTCAAGCCGATTATCGAGGTGCTGGACGACACACCCATTTTGACTGCGCCGCAGCTCAAACTCGCCGCATGGATGCGGGAGCGGCTGTACTGCACGTTTTTCGATTGTGTGCGCGTCATGCTGCCCGCGGGACTGTGGTTCAAGCGCAACGAGACATACACATTGTCGCCCGATGCCGACCTTGCCGCGCTGCGGCAGCGGGACGGGGACGCGGGGCGTGTGATGCAGCTGTTCGACCAGCCGGGACAGACGCTTGCCGTGTCCGATATCCGGCAGCGGCTGGGCGGCAAAAGCGTCACCCGCGTGCTGGACATGCTGACGGGCGAGGGCGTGCTGCTTTACCACAGCAACACCGTGCAGAAATCGGGCGACAAGACCGAGAAAATGCTCGCGCTCGATATGGAAGCGGGGGAGGCGATGGCGCGCATCGGCCGCCGCAGTCCTGCACGGCTGGATGTGGTTTCCGTCCTCGCGGACGGCGGCTGGATGAGCCAGAAAGAGCTGGTTTACATGACCGGTGTGACCGATGCGGCACTGCGCGACATGGTCAAAAAGGGCATGCTGCGTGCGCGGCAGGAGGAACGCCTGCGCACACCGGATTTTTCCGAGGTGCCGCCTGCGCCGCCCCCGGTACTCAGCGCGCAGCAGCAGCAGGCGTATGACGGCCTTGCCGCTTTGATGGATGAGGATGCGCCGCGCGCGGCGCTGCTGTTCGGCGTGACCGGCAGCGGTAAAACGCAGGTGTATCTGAGGCTGATCGCGCACGCACTCGAGCAGGACAAAAGCGCAATCGTGCTTGTGCCCGAGATCGGGCTGACGCCGCAGGTCATGCGGCAGTTCGCCGCGCAGTTCGGTGACACGGTTGCCGTGCTGCACTCCGCGCTGTCGGCCGGAGAGCGGTATGACAGCTTCAAAAAGATCAAATCCGGCCGCGCGCGCGTCGTGATTGGCACGCGCTCGGCAGTGTTTGCGCCGGTCGAGCGCCTTGGGGTGCTCATCCTCGATGAGGAACAGGACGGTGCATATAAATCCGAGCAGTCCCCGCGCTACCACGCGCGCGACGTGGCGAAATACCGCGCCGCACACGAAAGCGCGCTGCTCGTGCTCGGCTCTGCGACCCCATCGGTCGAGACCTATTACGGGACAAAGCAGGGCAAATACCCGGTGTTTTCGCTCACCGAGCGGTTTATGGGCACCAGTCTGCCCGAAGTGCAGATTGCAGATTTGCGCGGACAGGCGCGCGAAGGGCGCAGCGGCGTGATCGGCCAGCAGCTGGAAAGCGAGCTGATCGACACACTGCAAAAGGGCAAACAGGCAATTTTATTTCTCAATCGGCGCGGGAACAGCCGCGTGATTGGCTGTGCGCTGTGCGGCTGGGTGCCCGAGTGCCCGTCGTGCTCGACCAGTATGACCTATCACTCGGCTTCCGGCCGCGCGATGTGCCACTATTGCGGCGCATCGGTCAAAATCACAGGCACCTGCCCGGTTTGCGGTGGAGAGAGCCTGTTCACCGAAACGCCCGGCACGCAGAAGGTGGAGCAGGAACTGCACGAAAAATTCCCGTCCGCGCGCGTGCTGCGCATGGATGCGGACACCATGACCACCAAGGGCGCGCACGAAAAGCTGCTCACGCAGTTTGCCAAAGGCGGTGCGGATATCCTGCTGGGCACCCAGATGGTGACCAAGGGGCTGGATTTCGAGAATGTCACGCTCGTCGGTGTGCTGGATGCTGACCAAAGCCTGTATGCGCAGGACTACCGCGCGAGGGAGCGTACGTTTTCGCTCATCACGCAGGTGGTCGGGCGCGCGGGGCGGCGGTTTGACACAGGCAAAGCGGTTATCCAGACGTACAGTCCGACACATCCGGTCATTTTGACCGCCGCACGGCAAGACTACGAAGCGTTTTATGAGCGCGAGATGGAGACGCGTGAGGCGCTGCAATGTCCGCCGGTCTGCGACTTGACTGTGCTGACCGCAGTGGGTGAGGTCGAGCAGCAGGTGCTGGCAAGTCTGCTTTCCCTCAAAACCCGTCTGCAAAGCCTGATGGAAGGACAGTATGCGGACGTGAAAGCGCCCGTACTCGGCCCGGCAGCGGCGCAGGTGGTCAAGGTCATGGGGCGTTACCGGTATCATTTGACCATGCGTGCGCAAAACACCGCGCGCTGGCGCGCATTGGTGGCCGGGGTCATGCGGGAGTTTTTGCGGGACAGCAAAAACCGCGGCGTGACCGTGTTTGCAGACGAAAATCCCGACCTATAAGGCGCGGAGGATGGAATATGGAAGGACAATTTGTGATTCGGCGGGCGGCGGCAGAGGATGCGGCTGCGCTGCTGGAAATATACCAGCCGTATATTACGGATACGGTTATCACATTTGAATACGAGGTGCCTGCGGCAGAAGAATTTGCTGCGCGCATTACGGATACACTCGCGGATTTCCCGTATCTTGTGTGCGAGCGGGACGGCAAACCGGTCGGTTATGCGTATGCGCATCACATTCGAGAGCGCGCGGCGTATGATTGGGCGGTCGAGCTGTCGATTTACTTAGCGCCTACAGCACAGGACCAGGGCGTGGGAACGGCGCTGTACCGGTGTCTGATTGACTTGCTGGAGATGCAGCATGTACGTGTTTTATACGGTTGCGTCACGCTGCCGAACGAAAAAAGCCGCCGTTTGCACGAAAAGCTGGGCTTTGCGCTTACGGGTGTATGGCACGGCTCAGGCTGGAAGTTTGCGCGGTGGCATGACGTAGGCTGGTTTGAAAAACGTCTGGGTGGGGACGGGCCGGCGCAGCCGGTCGTGCCGTTTCCGGCGCTTGATGAAGAGAAAATACAGGAATGTTTGTGCCGATATACGGCAATGCTGAAGATGGAGGACTGAACTGACATGGCACTTCGTAAAATTCTGACAGAGGGCGACGAGCAGCTGCTCAAGCACAGCCGCAAGGTAGAAAAATTCGACGCGCGTCTGCATACGCTGCTCGACGATATGCGCGAGACGCTGGAAAATTCGGGCGGCGTTGGTCTTGCCGCGCCGCAGGTCGGCGTGCTGCGCCGCGTGGTCGTGCTGCTGGACGTCAACACCGAGCCGGAGGAGATGGTCGAGCTGGTCAACCCTGAGGTGATCGAGACGCGCGGTGCGGAGCGCGTGGTCGAGGGCTGCCTGTCCGTGCCGGGCGTGTACGGCTACGTCACTCGCCCGACGTGGGCGAAGATCCGCGCGCAGGACCGCGACGGCAACTGGTTTGAGCGCGAGGGCGAAGGCATTGTCGCGCAGTGCTTCTGCCACGAGACCGAGCATCTGGACGGGCATCTGTTCACCGAGAAGGTCGAGGAATATGTTGACCCGGAGGACTTGCAGCAGGGCGATGAGGGTGACGCGGAATGAGGATTGTATTCATGGGCACGCCGGATTTCGCCGTGCCGAGCTTACAGGCGCTCATCGACGCAGGGCATGAGGTGTGTGCGGTTTACACCCAGCCCGACAAGCCGCAGGGCCGCAAGCAGATTTTGACCGCGCCACCGGTGAAAACGCTGGCGCTCGAGCATAATATCCCGGTTTATCAGCCGCAGACGCTCAAAAACGAGGACGAACAGGCACAGTTACGTGCCCTAGCACCTGAAGTTATTATCGTCGTGGCGTATGGCAAGCTGCTGCCCAAAGCGGTGCTCGACATCCCTCCGCACGGGTGCATCAACGTACACGGTTCGCTGCTGCCGCGCTGGCGCGGTGCCGCGCCCATCCAGTGGGCGGTGATGGCAGGAGACCAAAAGGCGGGCGTGACAACCATGCAGATGGCCGAGGGGCTGGACACGGGCGACATGCTGCTCACCTATGAAACCGAAGTCGGCGCGCGGGAGACCGCTGGCGAGCTGTTTGACCGGCTCGCGCAGGCGGGCGCAGAACTTCTGGTGCGCACACTTGTCGAACTGGATAGCATCACGCCGATTCCGCAGGATGACAGCCAAAGCTGCTACGCGCACATGCTGGATAAGCAGATGGCGGTGATCGACTGGACAAAGTCCGCGCACGAGATCGACTGCCTGATCCGCGGGCTGAATCCGTGGCCGGTGGCGCTGACCACGTTGGACGGCGCGCGGCTCAAGGTGTATGCGGCGCAGCCGGTGGACGGCAAGGGCAAGCCGGGCGAGGTGCTGGTGAGCGACGCGAAAAAGGGACTGATTGTGGCGTGCGGCGCGGGGGCGCTTGCACTCGAAGAGATTCAACTGGTCGGCGGCAAACGCATGAAGAGCGCGGATTTCCTGTGCGGCCATGCGGTGGAGAAAGCAACCGTTTTGGGTGAATCAAAGGAGTAAATTATGCCTTATTTTGGTTATTACGGCATTGATATGTATTATATCGTGCTGGTCATTCCGTGTATCATTCTGGCGTTTTGGGCGCAGACCAAGGTCAAAAGCACCTTCAACCAGTATTCGCAGGTTTTGAACCGCCGAGGCATGAGCGGCGCGCAGGCGGCCGAGGCGGTGCTGCGGGCGAACGGCGTAAACGGCGTGTGCATCGAGCGCGTATCTGGCCGCTTAACAGACCATTTCGACCCGCGCAGCAACGTCATCCGTCTGTCGGACGCGGTGTATGACTCGACCTCGGTCGCGTCGGTCGGCGTAGCCGCGCACGAGGCGGGCCACGCGGTGCAGCACGCGGTCGGTTATTTCCCGATCCGGCTGCGCTCGGCCATCATTCCGCTGACGCAGTTCGGCTCGATGGCGGCGTTCCCGCTCATTCTGCTTGGTCTGCTGTTCAATTCCGAGGCGTTTATCAATATCGGCATTCTTGCATTTGCGCTGTCGACCCTGTTCCAGCTGGTGACGCTGCCGGTCGAGTTGGATGCGTCGCGTCGCGCACTCGCGGCCATCCGCGAACGCAATCTGCTGTATGAAGACGAATATCCGATGGCGAAAAAGACGTTGACCGCTGCCGCGATGACCTATGTGGCCGCGCTGGCGGTATCGCTTGCGCAGCTTTTGCGACTGCTATTGATTTTTGGAGGACGGAGACGCGATGACTGATAAACGCCCGCGCACGGCGCGCGAAACCGCAGCCTTTGCACTGTTCGCCATGAATGAGGATGGCGCGTGGTCGGACGGTGCGCTGCACCAGTGCCTTGCCCGCGCGTCGCTCGAGGGGCGCGATGCAGCGCTTGCTTCCCGACTGGTATACGGCACGGTGCAGAATGAAATGCTGCTCGATTGGTATCTGCGGCACTTTTCCAGCGTGCGGCTCAAAAAAATCGTGCCGCGCGTGCATATTTGCCTGCGTATGGGGCTGTATCAGCTGATTTTGATGGATAAAATCCCGCCGCACGCCGCAGTTGCGGAGACGGTGGAGCTGGTGCGGCGGTACTGCCGCGCGGACGGGCGCACGGTTTCGTTTGCCAATGCCGTGCTGCGGCACGCGGCGGACGCAGTACAAAACGGAAGCCTGCCCGTGCTGGACTGCCCGGACAAGGAAAGCTACTATGCGCTTCGATACAGTCATCCGGAATGGTTGGTGCGGCTGTGGTCGGAGCAGTTCGGACGCAAAATGGCCGAGCAGCTTTGTCAGGCGGACAACGCGGATACGCCGGTGTCCGTGCGCGTCAATCTGATGAAAACCACGTCCGAGGCTGCATGTTCCGCGCTCGAAAGTGCGGGACTGACCGTGCAGGTGCATCCGGCATTCGACGATATCCTGCTTTGTACGGGTGGAGACGTCGCGGCGACACCCGCATTTCAGGCGGGCGAAATTACCGTGCAGGACGCGGCAAGCGCGCTTGCGGCCGCGGTGGCCGACCCCAAACCGGGCGACACGGTGCTCGACTGCTGTGCAGCGCCCGGCGGCAAGAGCTTCGCCATGGCGGGACGTATGCAGGGGAGCGGCAGCGTGACCTCGTGCGACATTTACGAACATAAGCTGAACCGCATCCGTGAGGGCGCGCAGCGGCTGGGGCTTTCGAACATCCAGACCGCTTTGCAGGATGCATCCGCACCGCGAGACGAGTGGAAGGGCGCGGCGGACGTGGTGCTGTGCGACGTGCCCTGCTCGGGACTGGGTATTATCCGCAAAAAACCAGAGATTCGATACAAAGACCCCGCAGAGCTGGAAAACCTGCCCGTTTTGCAGGCGAAAATCCTACAAAACTGCGCGCAGTATGTGAAAGACGGCGGCACGCTGGTCTATTCGACCTGCACGATCTTACAGCGCGAGAATGAAGATGTGGTGCGCGCATTTCTCGCGGCAAACCCGTCGTTTGAGGCCGTGCCGTGGGAGCACAAGGCATGCGGCGCGCGTGAGGATGGCATGGTGACGCTGTTGCCGCCCGTACATCAGACCGACGGCTTTTTTATCGCTAAACTAAGGAAGAAGAACGCATGACAGAGATCAAGTCCCTGACAATCGAAGAACTGAAAGCGGAACTCGCCCAGATGGGCGAAAAGCCGTTCCGCGCGGGACAGATCTTCAAATGGCTCCACCAAGGGGTAGAGTCCTTTGAAGAGATGTCCAATCTGTCCAAAGACCTACGCGCAAGGCTTGCGGAACGCTTTGTGCTGACTGTGCCGCAGGTGGCGCGCAAGCAGGTGAGCAAAGTCGATGGCACGGTGAAATATCTGTGGCGGCTGCGGGACGGCGACTGCGTCGAGTCGGTGCTGATGCACTACGAGCATGGCGTGTCGGTCTGCGTGTCTACGCAGGTGGGCTGCCGGATGGGATGCAAGTTTTGCGCTTCTGGTCTGAACGGCCTCAAGCGCCGCCTATCCGCGGGTGAAATCCTCGACGAAGTGCTGTTCATGCAGAAGGACAGCGGTGAGACGGTGTCCAACATTGTGTTGATGGGCACGGGTGAGCCGCTGGACAACTACGACAACGTGCTCAAATTTCTGCATCTGGTCAGCTGTCCGGAGGGTGTGAACATCGGCCAGCGGCATATTTCCTTGTCAACGAGCGGAATTGCTGATAAAATAGAGAAGTTAGCGGGAGAAAAATTGCAGATCACCCTTTCGGTGTCCCTGCATGCGCCGGATGATGAGACGCGCTCGTCCATTATGCCGGTAAACGACGCCTATCCGGTCGAGCGGCTGATGCGTGCCTGCCGGTACTATTTCGATACCACCGGACGGCGTATTTCCTATGAGTACATGATGGCGCGCGACAAAACCGACCGCCCGTGGCAGGCGGAAAAGCTGGCCTCGCTTCTGCGAGGCAGGCCTGCGCACGTCAACCTGATTCCGCTCAATGAGGTGGCGGAAAGCCCACTGCGGCCCTCGCGACCGGAAGCGGTGCGCCGCTTCCAGCAGGCGCTGGAAAAACGCGGCGTGACTGCGACCGTGCGTCGGAGGCTCGGCCCGGATATTGATGCTGCCTGCGGGCAGCTGCGCCGCAGGGAACTGCAAAAACAGCAGAATTAAGTCCGGTTTCACCGAAATCGGATACCCGAATGGGAGATATCATCCTTACAAGACACTGGAGGTGTTCCTATGGAATGGTTTGGCTTGACGGACAGAGGCCGTGTG
>NZ_CAWVCU010000105.1:0-18668 GCF_963927765.1 uncultured Agathobaculum sp.
GTACAAATGCTCGAAACCTGATTCACCACACAATGAAGACCGTACAGAAATCCGATTTATGGATGCTGCACGGTCTTTTTTTGTGCAAATTCAAAAAGATCGGAGGAAAAACGAATGTGAGGGAAAACAGATTGATGGAGGTACGGTATCAGGACAGTGCGCAGGGCATCATGCTCACCGGCTATGCGGACACAGTAATTGCAGATCCGCAGTACAGGCTGGTCGGTATCCGCTTTGGCGGCTATCCCGAGATGGTGCAGGGCATGTCTGCTGCGATTTGCGGTGGCGCCACGGTCACCATATCCGCAGAGGAACAAACGTATGTGCTGACCGCAGAACGTGGACGGTATCGGAAAACGCTGATCCATGAGGGTTCGTACACGGTAGCAACCATTCTGTGGGATGACAAAAGCGTCAGCAGGAACATGTCGGAGAACAAGAACGAGGAGAATGCCGATGATTCGGAAAGAAGAAATGAAGGAAGTCAGACACGGGAAGCCTATTTGCTCTGCGCAGCAGGGGATCAAGATGCGTTATTTCACGAAATAGATCGTGTCAGCACGATCCCTATGATCCCGCAGTTCGCGGATTACCTGATCGCAGAGCTGCAGGCACGGAACATTCTCACCAGATGCCTTGTGCGGACAGTGTACGAGCCGTTCGAGGCATGGCAGCTTACCTGCACACCGGAAGATCAGAATATTGCGGATGTGGTGACAAGCGGCCTCAAAAGCGGCGAGATCCGCATACCTGGCACGCAAGACGGCCAAACAGACGCCTTTCGTGAGATTGGCGGCGTTGCAAGCTATCTGAATGCGTTCGGATCTGTCATTGCCGCCCGTATCCGTGGGCAGTTTGACCCGCTGTATGACCCGGCAACAGAGCCGTTGTCAGAAGCCGTACTGGAGTTGAACCGCTATGTTGAACAGACGGCCGGTTATCCCTTGTATGGCGCGCAGCTTGCGGCAGCGGAAGCGCTGCGCCGTAGATTGCAGAAAGACAAGCTCGGGCTGCTGATCGCGGAATGCGGCAGCGGAAAAAGCAAGGTCGGCAGTCTGGCGTTGCAGGCGTATTTTCTGCAGAAGCAGCGGAAGTGCCTGCACATCGTCCTTTGTCCGTCCCACATGACGGGCAAATGGGTACGGGAGCTGGATGAAACCATTCCGGATTCGCTGTCTGCGGTCGTGCAATCGCCGGAAGACTTTGACGCCCTCTATGCGGAATATGTCCGCGGCAGCCGAACGGTCTTTGCCGTACTGTCCAAGGAAACCGCGCGGGATGGCTATATGCGCCGACCGGCGGTGCGCTGGAACGTGATAAAGCGTGGCTTTACCTGCCCGGACTGCGGCAGTGTAATCCAGATGGAATTTCTGGACTGCGGCAAAAAGACGCTGATAGACGCGACATCGGACTACTTCCGTACCGAGACCCGCGCCAACCGCAAGTGCGAATGCTGCGGCGCTGTCCTTTGGACGGCCACCACCGCGGAGGAGCAGAGCGAATGGGTACGCATCAGCCATGTAGGCTATATCCATCGCCGATTTGCCGGACAGGCATTAAAGGCCTGCAAAACCGCGGCTGCGAAAAAGCAGTTGGAGGAACTGGGGCGAAACCCAAACCGCTTCATGACCGCCCGCGGCGCCTGCCGCCGGTTTCCGCTCAGTACCTATATCAAAAATAAGTACAGCGGCAAAATAGACGGCTTGATCGCGGATGAGCTCCACCAGTTCGCAGCGAACAGCGGACAAGGCGATGCCATGGGTGAGCTGTTTGCCGCCGCAAAGAAGTGCATCGGCATGACAGCGACCCTGATCAACGGCTATGCGTCCGGTATCTTCTACCTGCTGTATCGTACCTGTTCACAGCTGATGCAGCAGGATGGACAGACATTTGCCGCACAGTCGCATTTTGCGCAGGAATACGGCGTGATCGAGGATACCTACTCGGTGACAGAAGGCGGTTATAACTCGAATCGCCGCGCGGTCAAGCGCAAGAAGCGTTCAAGACAGCGACCCGGCGTGTCCCCGTTGGTGTACAGCCGCTTTCTGCTGGAAAGCGGCGTATTCCTCACCCTGATGGACATGGGTAAGGAACTGCCAGAGTACGAGGAAATCCCCGTGCCGCTCTCGCTTCCGGAAAAACAGTATCGGGCGTATGCGCAGTTGGAAAAAAGCTTTCAGGAGCTTTTCAAGGATCGCAGCCGAGAAGGCCGCAAGCTGGCGCAAAAGCTGCTGTCCGTTTACCTCAATCTGCTGATGGCCTATCCGGATCAGCCGTATGGACATAAGCCGATCGTGCATCCTGTCACCGCAGACCCGATTTTGATACCGGAGGACAGCGGTGCGCCGACGGACGAAACCGAAAAGGACGCAAGGACGCTCGACATCATTCGTGCAAAGGTTGCCGCTGGGGAGCGCGTGCTGCTCTACGTCAACTGGGTGCGTCTGGATAGCCGGACACGCCTAAAGCGCTTTCTCTCGGATGCCGGTATCCACGCCGAGATCATGGAGGATACCGTGCCACCGCGGGGACGCGAGGCATGGGTGGCGGAAAAGCTTCGACAAGGAATGCAGGTGATGATCACAAATCCCGGGCTCGTGGAAACCGGACGTGCGTCCGTAAGGACATCTTGTTTCGTGTGATACGAAGGTGTCCGCGGACTGTTAGGAATTCTGCTGTTGGCACAGCAGCAACATAAAAGTATCAAAAAGTTGTCATCACCCGATTTATCCGCAAGGGAAACTGCGCGGGGAGTGTAGCATATCGGGAAAGCGGTAAGTCGGCAGAGCTATCCATGCCGCGACTGAACTGCAAGATGAAAGGTCAGTTATGAGGATAAAAGCTGGATTGCCTGAATGACAGTCCGAGGGGTCATACTCCAGTCCCTGACACACGATAGCTGAAGTGTCAGGCGGTACAAGGAACTTCATAGAGTCCTGATGAAGGTGTCCATGATACTTTTGTACCGACCAACCGCAATAAGCGGCAAAGGACGAACGTCATATCCGACAAGCTGACAAGCCATTTCTAACAGTCTAACCGGAGATTACCTAAACCGGAACGCCCCACAGGGCTATGCGTAATGCCGCAAGGTGATAAATTCCAAGGATTAACACCCCGAGGAAGATGACGCTGAAAATCCGGCATGGTAACGGAGGTCCCATAGTAGTTCGAGGGCGGGAAAACCGTCTACATGGCGAAGGGGGCCAGTTTGTCTATCAATATAGAGAAAGGAACGGTGTGTGAGACACCATGAGAAATCCAATCGACGTATTGAACAGTCTGAAATCCAAAGCAAAAGCCCCAACCTATCATTATGAGCGCCTGTATCGCAACCTTTATAACCCAGAGTTTTATTTGCAGGCGTACTACAACATCTATGCCAAGCCCGGAAATATGACTCCCGGAACGGACGGGCAGACCATAGACGGAATGGGTATGGAGCGTATCGGAAAACTGATTGAAAGTCTAAAAGACCACAGTTACCGGCCAAATCCCGCACGACGTACCTATATCAAGAAAAAGAACGGAAAAATGCGCCCGCTGGGCATCCCGTCTTTTGATGATAAGCTGGTGCAGGAAATCGTGCGGATGTTGCTGGAGGCTATCTATGAGCCGACTTTCTCCAACTATTCTCACGGTTTTCGGCCTAACCGAAGCTGCCACACGGCACTTTTGCAGTTACAGCGCAACTTTAGCGGAACAAGGTGGTTTATAGAGGGCGATATTAAGTCGTTCTTCGACAACATAGACCACACAGTTCTCGTAGGAATCCTGCGCAGGCGCATCCATGATGAGTATTTTCTTGCTTTGATATGGAAGTTTCTGAAAGCGGGATACCTTGAGGACTGGACTTTTCACCGCACCTACTCCGGCACCCCACAAGGCTCCATCATCAGTCCTATTCTGTCAAATATCTACCTAAACGAGTTTGACAGATACATGGAGCAGTACATGGCATCTTTCAGAAACGGAGCGTGGCGGGACAAGTACACCCCATATTGGAAACTGCATGAACAAATTCGATGGCTTGAAAAAGGCAAATACAAGCCGGAAATGTGGGAAGAAATGGACGAAACGGCAAGAGATACGGCCTTGCGGGAAATTAGGGAAAAAACAGCCCTCAAACGGCAAATGCCGGCATATGACCCCATGGACACAGAATACAAACGTCTGCAATATGTAAGATATGCAGACGACTGGATTTGTGGAGTCATTGGCAGTAAAGCAGACGCTGAAAAAATCAAGTTAGACATCAAGCAGTTTTTGTCGGAAGAACTCCATTTGGAATTATCCGATGAAAAAACGCTGATAACGCAGGCAAAAGATGAGGCCAGGTTTTTAGGCTTTGAAGTCTTTGCCAGCAACAGTGACCATATAACAACCAGCAAAAATGGCCACAAGATGCGATCCATGAGCGGAAAGATTCTGTTGTATGTCCCCAAAGACAAATGGCAGAAGAAGCTGCTTGATTATTCAGCGTTGAAAATCACATACCGAGAGGGGCGGGAAATCTTCATCCCTACCGAACGCACCTACCTAATCAACGGTGATGACCTTGAAATCTTAAACCAGTACAATGCGGAAATCAGGGGCATCTATAACTACTACCGCATAGCGGATAATGTCAGTGTTTTGGGCGATTTTTACTATGTAATGAAGTACAGCCTGTTCAAAACCTATGCCGCCAAATACAAAACACGCATCAGCCGTATCCGTAAGAAATACGGATATAAACGCTTCGGCGTGAAATATCCGAGTAAAAGTGGAAAAGCGGTAGCGTACCTGTATGACGAGGGGTTTAGAAAGGACAAAAGAATGGTTTCTGCCCCGGCAATGGATGTTATTCCGATGGTACACAGAAATCTCAACTCGACAAGCCTGATAAGTCGGTTGAAGGCCGAAAGGTGTGAATGGTGCGGAGCGGAAAATGTTCCTATCGAAATGCACCATGTTCGGAAAATCAAGGACTTAAAAGGCAAAGCCGGGTGGGAAATCGTGATGATAGGTCGCAAACGCAAGACTATGGCGCTATGCCGTGCGTGTCATGACAAACTGCACGCCGGCAAATTAGACTGACAGACAAAGGGAGAGCCGGATACGCCGAGAGGTGTAAGTCCGGTTCGTGAGGGGGGTACTCGGAAACCTGCCGTAGTAATGCGGTAAGGCGCTGGGCGCCCACCCTACTCGATCTCAATGATTTCACCACACTGATCTTCTATGACATGGCGTTTAAGCTGTTCACGTTCCGGCAAGCGAGCCGCAGGTCATGGCGTATCAACCAGACCGCGCCGCGGGTGGAAGTATACATCTTGTACTACCGCCATACCATGCAGGAGCGTGCCGTCCGGCTGATGGCGTCCAAGCTGTCGGTCGCCGGCATCATCGAAGGCGGCGTCATGACGGATGAAGGTCTGGCTGCGATGAGTGAAAGCGAGGATATGATGTCTGTGCTGGCTAAGGAATTAGCCGAAGGCATCCGGCATGAAAATGCCGTCGAGGACATCGCCGCTTCTTTCCGCAAGATGGCCGTGCTGCATCCAGTGCATAAACAAAATGAACAGGAAACCGTGCAGATACCAGAAAGCAAACCCGTACAGAGGAAGATAAGACCAATTTTGCAGCCTATTCAGGAACCGGAACAGCTTTCGTTCTGGGAACTGGCAGGCTAAAGGAGTGGATGAATGATGCGTTTTACAGCAAACCGTTCAGAATTGCTGCCCATCCTAAGACGCTGTAGTCTTACAATCGGCAGACGATTTGAAAGCCGAGAATTATCGTGCGTCCTGATGGAAGCCGACGCTAAGACCAATACCGTCATGTTCACGGCGCGAAGCAAAGGCTGTGTACTGCAGATCCGGCATGGCTGCCGCGTGGAACAGGAGGGCAAAGCACTGCTGTTCGCCGCCGTTTTTCAGCGGATGCTGGAACTGTTTTCGGACGAAGCGACGACCGTCGCGACGGATGACCGGCGGATCGAGGTGCGCAACGCCAAGTCGGCCTATGAATTTGCACTCATGGATGTCGGCAAGTATCCCAAGGCGGATCAGCCTGCTCCGGAGCAGCTGCTGGACTGTGAAAACTTCAGCGAGATCAGCACCAAGGTGCTGTTCTCTGCCGCGCGCGGGGAAAGCACCCGCCCACAGCTCAAGTGTGTGCGCCTGCAGGTCCATGACGGCCGTTTCAGTGCGTCAAGCTGCGACGGATACCGCATGACTGTTGCGAGCGACACGGCGGCGCAAGACGCGCCGCTGGATGTGTTGATCGAGGCAGACCAGATGAAGACGCTGCTTGCTGTTTTCCGCGGCATTCCGCACTGCAAAATCGGCACCGGCGATGGCAAGGTACTGTTTATCGGGCCCGGTCTGGTGTTCACGGCGACGCTTGCAAGTTATGGCGCGCTTAATCTGGATACGCTGCTGACAAGCTTTCGGGCAGACAGCGCACTGCATCTGGACGGCGCTGCGTTCAACGCAGAACTTCGGCGGATCGGTGTAGGTCATTCGGCTGGCGCCAGCGTGATTTTGCAAACGGCAGGCGGTGTGCTGCGCTTGTCTTATATCAGCGCGGACAAGCAGCCGCTTACCAGTGAATCGGAAGTGCCCGCAGAGATCGACACGCTGCTGCCAAAGGAAGGCTTCTGCTATAACTATTCCTATTTGCGGGAAGCCGCGGCCTTGGTACAGGGCAGTGCTGCCCAGATCTGCTTTGACAGTAAGGGGACGATGCAACTCAGCACGGAGCATGAGACGCATATATTGATGCCCAAACGGATGCCGCAGGTGAACGCAACCACGAAAAAGAAGAAAGCTGCGTAAAGGAGAAGTGTATGAAGAACAAGAAGTTGATCCTGATCCCCGCTTCCGCTGCAGAGCGCATTTATCCGTTGCGCCCGGAAAACCGCCTGCTCAGCGCCGTCGGCCAGTTCGAGCCCAAGAGGCTCAACTGCTGGTATCCGGTGCAGAGCTACTTCCTCACGACGCAGAGCATTGATGAGGCCAACGCGGTATTTCACCGGCTTTGCAAGACTGTATTGCGCAACGGTCAGACCATGCGGCGGTTCTGCGCGGCCAACCCGGAAGCGCAGCAGCATGACTTCTGGTGTCCGACATACGACTTTGTGTATTTCGGCGCGGTCAACGACTACCGGCTGCGCTGCATGATCAACCACGGGGATTTCAACTACATGATGATGGTGTATCAGAAAAACCAGGATAATTTTTTGAAGGGAGCTGCCTGAAATGAACGAAAAGACCATGAACCGACCTTTGTCTGAAGCAGAACGCGCGCTCGTGGAGCGCTATCACAGCCTGATCTACCGTGTGATCGGCGATTTGCACCTTGGTGCGGACGCGGCGGCGGATTTATACGGCGACGCGGCGTTCGGTCTGGTATTTGCCGCACAGCAATACCTGACTGAGGAACGGCTGCAGAAATACCGTTTTTCCGATGTTGCGTACAGCCGTATCCGCAACGCCCTGCTGCGCCAGCGGCACAAGGCGCGCAAAGCGCCAGTAGTGCTCAGTCTGGACGCATGGCAAAAGGACGGCAGCACGTTGTATGATGTCCTGCCGGACGACCGTAATGCTGATCCGGCCGAGATTGTGACCCGCAAGGAGCACAAACAGGTGCTCCGTCAGCACGGCGTGCGCAGCTGCAAGGTGTATCGGTTCCCGGTTTATGCCGCCCCCGGAAAGGAGGCGGCATGAGATGGGCGTGCATACCGGCGTTTTTGTGGTCTACTACCTGTACCGTTCACGGTATTCGTTTGTTGCAGGCCATTTGGTGAAAGACGGGCATCATGTGGTTGATTTGAGCAATATCAGCAATGCGCTCAAATTCACTTCGGAGCACATGGCACGGGAGTTTATTGGGGACGATCTGGATCGTCCGACAGATGGACCATATTTCGTGTCTGAGCTTACGCTCGGTGAATTGCTCGAACACTGCCCGGAACTGTATGAAGTACGACGCGCGACCATTCATGGAGGTGCTGCATGAGTAAGAAAGGCTTTCGTCAGCGCAGCTTTGCTGAACCCGGCTGCATCGGTTGTGATGCACATCTGGATTTCGGTCTGAGCCGCTATTGCGCCGGTTTCAAGAACAAAAAGCGACGCAAGGCATTCCGCAAGAGCGATCCGGCGTACAGGGCGCCGAAGTGGTGTCCCAAGCGGAAAAGCCCCTGTGAATACCGCATTTACAGTTATGCGGACGCACAGGCCGCGGCACTGGCACGGGCGTTTGCGGAAGATGAAATCAGTAGCGGAGAGCTTGCTTTCCCGTTTGCGCACCGGTACCGGCTGCGCGCAGAAGGCAAGACCGGTCTTACGCCGGCATTGTTTTTTGAAAATGCAAACAGCCCAGACGAAATGCCGCTTTTGGAAGGCGAGGAGATCGGACAAGGCGACGTGGTGGAGATCGACACCGGACTGGCGCAGTTTTTCTTTTACTGCGCCGCGCCGCACGATTTCCGTCCGGCATTTTTCGATGTCAAGCGCGTCCGAGAGACCGCGGAAGATAACGAGGAGGTTTGCTGATGGCTAATCTGATGCTCTACGCGAAGGAACAGGGAAGCAAGCGGTTCGGTGCAGTCGATATGGCGAGCCACACCTTTCCGGTGGGTCTGATGTATGCGACCATCGTGCCGGAAGCCAAGCTGGAGGTGCTTAAACAGCGTGCCAGCCTGCTGCACCGCATGAATCCGCGTATCGTATTTCAAATTCGCTATGCCGGTACGGCAACAGTGCTTTTTCAGGCGGGAGGTGATGAGGCATGAAAGCACTGAATACGGATGCGGTACGCAGACTATACCGCGGCAAGTATGCACCGGCAAGTGAACAGCAGGAGATCAACGGCAACCAGATTCGCGGGCTTTCTTTCCGTATTACGCTGGCGTTTGCAACAATGGCGGCAGTTTCAGATAATGCAACACAAAGTCTGCTGAACGCTGTGGCGCATGATATTGGTCTGCTGCGCGATTTGGAACGTGAGGATTCGTTCATCAAGGGATTCCGCTGTGCGGTAGAATTGCTCGAAAAAGGAGAAGTGACCCATGCTAAGAGATAAAATGTTGGCAGTGATGCAAGAAATAAACGGTAAGATCGCAGAGCGTGAAGAGCTGATCCAGATGATCGCGTTGGCGATGCTCTCCGGTCGTAACCTGTTCATTCTGGGTACGCCCGGACAGGCCAAGAGCTTTGCGGTCAATGAGTTCCGGGGGCGTATCACCGGGGCAAAGCAGTTTGAACGTTTGTTGTCCAAGCAGACGGACGAAGAAGCCCTGTTTGGGCGACTGGATCTCGCCAGCCTCATCCCGGGCGCTGTCCCGGCGCAGGTACTGGCAGACGATGCCACGTATCAGAAGCTCAAGCAGCAGCTGATACAGGCAACGGATGATTTTCGCGCCGACCCGGCAGACACCGGTGTTGCTTCGCGGATGCAAAACCTAACGGCAGCACTGGAACAGTACCAGAAGGGGCTGTCCCTGCTGCACGGCGGTACGCCGACAACCATCACCGCAGGCAAGATTCCGGATTCGCATATCTGCTTTCTGGACGAGATCTTTAAAGCCGGGGATGGTCTGCTCAATTCGTTGCTGACTGCGCTCAATGAGCACCGGTATACGAATGAGGGCGTGACGGTAGAGATTCCTGTGATTTCGTTCTTTTCGGCATCCAATGAGATGCCGAACTTTCGGAACAAGGAGGAACAAATCCTCGCGCCGCTCTATGACCGTTTTCAGCTTCGTGTGGTGACCCGCGATGTGCAGGAGCGCAGCGCTCGGCTTGCCGTTCTGAAGAATAAACAGGATGGGCATTTTGGCGATGTGACAGCGACCTTCTCGCTGGAGGAACTGTATGCTATGCAGGCGCAGGTGAAGCTGGTTGCTATTCCGGATGCCGTCAATGAGCTGATGGACGATGTGCTTTGTGAGCTGCGCCGGGAGGGCATCACGGTGTCCGACCGTACCTATTTCGGTTACGGCCCGGTGGCGCAAGCGGCCGCCTGGCTTGCCGGACATACCGAGGTGCAGCTGGCAGATCTGCTCCAGCTAAAAAACTATCTCTGGAACGAGCCGGGAGAGATCGAAAAGGTACAGGCCGTACTGACGCGCCTGTGCGACGATCCGCTCCGCACACGGCTTGAAGAACTGCTGGCCAAGGCGGCTGAGATACGCGATGCGTTCGACACTGCCCCTGACAACGGAAAGGCCAAAGCACTGGTACAGCTGCGCACGAGCTTTGCCGGTCTCTATCGCGAGTGGCAGGCACTGGATGCCGGGGCCACTACCGACGAACAGCACCGGCAGTCTGCTGACGCGCTGAACACCTTGGAAGAGATGAGTCGCAAGGCACATGAGGCGTGCGCTTTCACCCCTGTGCCGCTGGCTCAGCTGGCCGTATTGCAATCAGCTGCTTAATATAAGGAGGACAAAATTATGTTGAATAAGATTATCCTGATCGGACGAATGACGAAGGATCCAGAACAGCGTGGCAAAGACCCGGAAAAGCCGATCGCGTATTTTCGCATTGCGGTAGACCGCGATTTCAAGCGCGAGGGGGAACCGGAAGCGGACTTTTTCGACTGCTCGGTCTTCGGGCAGCAGGCGAAGTTCGTTCTGCAGTACGGACGTAAAGGCCGTCTGGTGTGTGTCGTAGGTGCGATGCAGCATCGTGAATGGCAGGATCAGCAGACCGGCGAAAAGCGTACGGCATTTGAAGTGGTGCGCGTCGATGTGCATTTTCTGGACAAAAAGCCGGATGATGTACAGATCGGCAAGCCTGCGCAGCCGACGGCGGCGCCTACAGCAGGCTATGCTGCCCCGAAGGGCGCAGCCCCTGTTGCACCCAGCTATATGGCGCCCACGCCGCAGCAGGCCATGCCGCAGGCAGCACCGGCTGCACCGGCAACTGTCATGCAGGCACAATCTGCCGCTGGTTACCCGCAACCCGTACCGGGTGCGGCAGCGCAGTTTACAGTGCCCGACTTCAGTGGTGTACCGGAAAACTATGCGTGGGGACCGGGCGGAATGCCGACCGGCAACACGCCGTTCTGATAGAATCACAAGGTTAGTAAAAATGGAAAAGCAGGGCATTTACCCTGCTTTTCCTCCATACTGATGGGAGGTTTGCAATGAAATATCGTTTTTTCGCTCTCGATCAGGTGCTGCGCTCACCTCTGTTCGACTTTTCCAACCCATATCAGCCACCAAAGCGCACAGACAGGAGTACCTGCTCGACACGGCTGGGAGATATGGATTTTGCAAAGGCAAGCGAACCGTATTATCTGGAGGACGAAGTCCTGCCGTTACTTGCCGATCTGTTCCATTTGCTGTTTGCACAGGAACTGCGCCTGACCCGCCCAGACGAACGAGAAGGATATGTGCGTCTGGTGCAATCTGCCTTTGTAGACAATCTGCTGAAGCGTGATGATTTCCTGCAAGTACGCAGCCTTTGCAAAGGCAATGCGTTTGCAGCAATGGAAGCGGCACGCGCATACCAACAGGCCGTGGAGTCCGACATGCTGGCCTGCGCCGAGGAGATAGAACCTCTGGCATCCGTTCTGACGCGGTTAGAGCGGCGGCATGATGCAGCCAATGCAAAACTCCATGATCTGGTGCAGCGGGCACAAACCGACCCGGCTCAAACACCGGCGGCATTGCAAACAGCTGTGAAAGTTGCCAGCACCGCCGAACAGATGCGTGTGGTATCCGGCATGATCCAAACACGGCTGCAAAAGCGCAGCACGGAAACCGCGCAAGTGATTTGCGATGCCATATGTTGCAGTTTGGATGCAGCTGTGCTGGCGAAATGCGTGGCACAATGCTGGGGCGATGAAAGCCAAAGTGCGCCGCAGCAGGCGGAACACAATCAGGCTCTGCTTGATTGTGTCCGGAATAACCCTATGCTGCAAGGCATCACTCGTCAGCTGGGGCGCATGAAGGAAATGCTTTCCGATCTGCGTAAGAACGACTACACCCACGGCCGCGGGGAGAAGTACACTGTCACGCGCGGATACGATATAAAAAATCTGCTTTCGGGCGAATTGGCACTGGTGGCCTCTCCGGCCACCACGCCGCTGTTCCTGCGCAAGTATCACGCAAAAGGCTTGCTGCAATACACCAAAAGGGAACGCGTTCACAAAGGCTACGGCGATGTGATCGTCTGCCTAGACGAATCCGGCTCGACGGAAGGCGAAAATGCGGAATGGGGCAAGGCGTTGGCGCTCGCGGTGCAGGATATCTGCGCGTATGAAGGGCGCAGGTTTGCACTGATCCACTTTTCGGGCAAAGGTCAGTTCCACACCGACTTGTTCTTGCCGGGGCAGTACACGTCTCAAGATCTGCTGTCCGCCGCCGAGCACTTTTTTGATGGTGGCACCGACTTTGAGACGCCGATTCGGGAAGCCCTGCGGTTGATAAACGAGGAATCGTTTGAAAACGCGGATATCCTGTTTATCACGGATGGCGAAGATTCCATTTCCAATGAATTGGCATCCGAATTGCAGGAAGCAATACAGGGTGCAAGGTGCGCTGTGGTAGGTTTGCTGTTGGATGCAGATAGTCCGGGTATGGAGTTTGTGCTGGAAAAGTTCTGTGAACGGGTTTATCGTGTAAGTGAAATGTATGACAAAGATGATATCCTAACCCATCTGTAAAATCCACATCTTATATATCGAAAGACCATGCTGTGCTTTGTAAGAGTTCAACATGGTCTTTTATTTATGCGAGAATAAGTATAATAATTTCTGATTCGACCTAATTCGACATAATTTGCAACAGCTATGTGCTTAAATTGATTTGTCGAAGAAAGTCGAATTATGTCGGATAGAAAGGTGATTTCAATGCAAATTATGCTTACTTCTATTGCTAAAGCGAAAACTCTACACTATGTGAACCGATTGTGGCTCACTGTAGAGTGAAACTGTGCTATTCTTACGATAGAAACAGAAATTACAGACGATTCCGTTTTATGGACAAATCATCGGAGGCATGAACATGCAAGAAGGGTTGGGAGTCAGACTGCGTAGATTGCGCATTAGTCAGGGATTAAAGCAATCCAGTGTCGCAAAATCCGTTGGGGTAAAGAATGGAACGATTTCGGCATATGAGAACGGCATACGAACCCCTTCGTTCGTTACTTTGACAAAACTTGCAGAAGTCTATGGCGTTTCTGTGGATTATCTGATTGGAAACGAATACAAAAACGAAACCGTGTTTTCTCATCTGCATGGTTGGCAAAGAGAGTTTGTAGTGGAAGTTGCAAACCTGCTAATACATAAATACGATCGCTAATTTGCGATAACGTCAGCAAGCATTCGTGGTATTATGAATTACGGTAATCCATTTGTACTCGCAAAACGGATGTTTGCCAGACCTTATCTATATATCATTTGCACCTTGAAAATAAAAGAGCATGGGTGCGCTCCTATGAAGCAAGCGCCGGAAAGCTGCAACCCGCTGGGTTAAATGAGCAGATCAGCAGCGACCGTCGGCGGCTGAAGACCGACGGATTAGCAGGTTTATCAAAAATATAACCTGCTATTGGTTATTGAGCATCAAAGTAGCCTTGGTCTCTGACAGTTGTGGCTACTTTGATGCTTATCATCCAACTTATTATGTGCCAGTGGAAGGAAAAATATGAACAAAGAGGTGTATATTCATGACAAAAATTGCATACAGTGCTCCGGAAGTTGCACAATTACTCGGCATAAGCAAAAGTGCAGCATATAATCTGATGCATCGTGAAGACTTTCCATCGTTCCGAATTGGTAGACGATGGCTGATACAGGAAAGCTGTTTAAATGAATGGATAGAAAAACAGCCTGACCTCAGTAAAATCACGGCCCATAATTAAATTTATATGTTATAATAATGATAATATCCAGAAGAGTATGTGCCAGAAAGGAGTCTATGGATAAAATGGCACGAAAAGCAAAAAAGCGAGAAGCCGGAAGCGGAACCATTACTAAAAGAAATGATGGTAGATGGCAAGCACAGTATGTATCAGGACGAGACACTGCTACAGGTAAAATCATTCGTCATACGATTTATGGTAAGACGCAACGTGAGGTTGCTGAAAAACTGCGATCCGCGATCTCTTGCATCGACAATGGCACTTTTCAAGAGCCTAGGAAAATAACGCTTGCTGAATACGCAAAAGAATACATAGAGAACCATGTGTCTACATTATCACCATTAACACAAGTCTCATATGAAAAAAATCTTCGTATTCATATTTTGCCTGCGTTAGGGAAGCGAAAACTGACGGATTTAACCAGACGAGATATTCAAGCATTTGTTTCTTCGTTGGGTAAAAACGGGAAAGAGTTGTCTCCAAAAACCATCCGAGTAATCCACGGGGTCTTACATGCATTGTTAGCTGCAGCAAAAAGAGATGAGATTCTTTTCCGGAATGTAGCTGATGATTGTACATTACCGCGCGTCACACAGACAAAAGCGAAAGCCATTACCACCGATCAATTAAAGCCGTTTCTCGATGCAATCAGACACGATAAGTTTTATCATATATACTATATTGCTATTTTCTCTGGACAACGAGAAGCTGAGGTGCTTGGTTTACGATGGGATGATGTATACTGGGAGACAAATAGTATCGTGATTCGTCAACAGCTACAGATTGTTCCCAACACAAAACCTGCCCAATATCAATTGGTTCCTCCTAAAGAAAACAAACAACGCCGTATTATACTTGCTCAAAGCGCAATGCAAATTTTGCGTTGCCAGCTTATCAAGCAACAAAGAATGCAATTGCACGCTGGTTCTTTGTGGAGTAATCAATTGAATCTGGTATTTACAAATGAATTCGGAAAACCGCTTCATCATTTTGCGGTTTACAGTCATTTGAAAACTATCTTCAGCAGTTGTGGAATGGAAGATTTTACATTCCATTCATTGAGGCATTCATTCGCCACAATCTCCATCGAAAACGGAGATGATATAAAAACAGTACAAGCAAATTTAGGGCATCATGCAGCTGCGTTTACATTGAAGACATATGCTCATGTAAGTGATCGAATGCAGCAAAACAGTGCAGCCCGCATGGAGGAATTGATCTCTTCTTTGGAAGCAGCAGAATAACAGTTGCTGTCAAGATTGCTGTCAGTTTTTTTGAAGCCGCTTAATAAGTTGAATAATATAGCGAATAAATGCAAAAATCCTCACTTCTCATAAAGAAAAGTGAGGAAATTTGGTGGACCTGAAGAGATTCGAACTCTCGACCTCTCGGATGCGAACCGAACGCTCTCCCAACTGAGCTACAGGCCCATATTTTATTTTTTTAAGCATTTTTTAACTGCTCTTGACAAGTAAATATTATACATGTAAAATAAACACGTGTCAAGCATTTTTTTGTGCCTGATGAAAAAAGCGTGCATCAGCCAGATGCGCCAAAAGGAGAATTGAAAAATGAAAAACAGCGAAAAGACAATGGAAAAAATCGTCGCCCTGTGCAAGGGCCGTGGCTTCGTGTATTCCGGCTCGGAGATTTACGGTGGCCTTGCCAACACGTGGGACTATGGTCCGCTTGGCGTGGAATTCAAGAACAACGTCAAGGCGGCATGGCGCAAGAAATTTGTGCAGGAAAGCCCCTATAACGTCGGCCTGGATTCTGCTATTCTGATGAACCCGACCACTTGGGTGGCTTCTGGCCACGTTGGCGGTTTTTCCGATCCGCTGATGGACTGCAAGGACTGCAAGACCCGTCATCGTGCCGATCAGCTTATTGAGGATGCAACCGGCGAAAACCCGGCTGGCTGGACCAACGAGCAGATGAAAGCATATATTGACGAACATCAAATCGCTTGTCCGAATTGTGGCGGACATAATTTTACGGATATCCGTCAGTTCAACCTGATGTTTAAGACCTATCAGGGTGTTACCGAAAACGCAAAGAACGAGATTTATCTGCGTCCGGAAACCGCACAGGGTATCTTTGTCAACTTCCAGAATATTCAGCGCACCACCCGTAAGAAGATTCCGTTCGGCGTAGGACAGGTGGGTAAGTCTTTCCGCAATGAGATTACGCCTGGTAACTTTACGTTCCGCACCCGTGAGTTTGAGCAGATGGAGCTGGAATTCTTCTGCAAGCCCGGTACCGATTTGGAGTGGTTTAAGTATTGGAAGGATTACTGCCATAACTGGCTGGTGTCGCTGGGTATGAAGGATGAGAACCTGCGTCTGCGCGATCACGATCCGGAGGAGCTGAGCCATTACTCCAATGCGACCACCGACATCGAGTTCCTGTTCCCGTTTGGCTGGGGCGAGCTGTGGGGCATTGCTGACCGCACCGACTTCGACCTGACCCAGCACCAGAACACTTCGGGCGTTTCGATGGAGTACTTCGATCAGGAAGCGAACGAGAAGTATATTCCGTACGTTATCGAGCCGTCGCTCGGCGCGGATCGCGTGGCACTCGCGTTCCTGTGCGATGCGTATGATGAAGAAGTAGTTGGACAGGATAAGAACGGCAAGGACGATGTGCGTACTGTGCTGCGCCTGCATCCGGCGCTGGCGCCGTTCAAGGCTGCGGTGCTGCCGCTGTCCAAGAAGCTGACGGAAAAGGCAATGCCGATCTGGCAGGAGCTTTCCAAGCAGTTCTCGGTGGATTTCGACGATGCTGGTTCGATCGGCAAGCGTTACCGTCGTGAGGATGAAATCGGTACGCCGTACTGCGTCACGGTGGACTTTGAAACCGAGCAGGACGGCTGCGTAACCGTCCGCGATCGCGATACCATGGAGCAGGAGCGCATCAAGATCGAAGATGTGGCTGCTTATATCGCAAAGAAGATTGCGTTCTAAGTAAAATATGTAGAAAAACCGCTGCCTGTGCAGCGGTTTTTCTGTTAGGAAGCGTGACGATCCTCGGCATTGTTGTTGCCGCGGAAGAGCAGGGAAATGCACCACAGTGCAGCCAGCCCGACCAGAGCAAAAATGATGCGACTGACCGCGCTAGCCTGTCCGCCGAACAGGAATCCAACCAGATCGAAACCAAACAAGCCGATGCTGCCCCAGTTCAGTCCGCCAATGATGGCAAGAATCAATGCGAGTTTATCAAGAAACATATAAAAACTCCCCTTTCCGGTTTTCCATAGTATGGCCGGAAAGGGGAGAAAACATGCGGTTGAATTGTTTTTTATGCCAGCGCTGTTACAGCTGGGAGAATACCTGACCAATCGGTGCGTGAATGACCAGATCGGCGCGGCGGTCGGCGGGCGTTTCGGACTTGTTGACCAAAACTAGCTTATTGCCGCGGTAATAGTCGATCAGACCTGCTGCGGGATAGACAGCAAGGGAAGTACCGCCGATGATGAGGATATCCGCATTGCGGATGTATTCCACGCTTTTATTGATCGTATAGCTGTCCAGACTTTCCTCGTACAGAACAACATCTGGTTTGATTGTGCCGCCGCAGTCGCATTTGGGAACACCGGTACCGGCAGCGATGTCGCGCACATCATAGGGCTTGCGGCAGCGCATGCAGTAGTTGCGTAGCACAGAACCGTGCAGTTCCAAGACCTCTTTGGAGCCTGCTTTCTGATGCAAGCCATCGATATTCTGCGTCACAATCGCGCGGCATTTTCCCATGCGCTCCCACTCAGCCAGCTTGAGGTGTGCCGCATTGGGTTCTGCATCCAACGCAAGCATTTTTGCGCGATAAAAGCGGAAGAATTCTTCCGGTTCCGCCATGAAAAACGTGTGGCTCAAAATGGTTTCCGGCGGATACTTGTATTGCTGGTTGTACAGGCCGTCTACCGATCGAAAGTCTGGGATGCTGCTTTCGGTGGAAACACCAGCACCGCCGAAAAATACGATATTATCGCTGGTGTCCACCCATTCTTTCAGCTTGGCAATTTGTGCATCCATGCGTTTCTGCCTCCTTTTATTCTACGAAGGAAACGATACCTTCCTTGCGGGGCTTTGCAGGTGTCTCCTTAGCAATATAGCCGATGGCAGCGGAACAAATGACGATGTGATCTTCAGGTACGCCGTACTCGGTCAGCAGGGCACGCACCTTCGGGTCATCGCAGCACTCGCGGATCTGGTTGATCCAGCACGAGCCGAGTCCGAGTTCGGTTGCCATGAGCAGCAGATTCTCCATTGCGGCAGCGCCGTCGACAAAAGCGTGATGTTCATCGCGTTTATAGGAAATGATAATATTGACTGGGGCACCGTAGAAATTGTAATCCGGGCCACGGTTATCGGCTTCCGCAACCGCGCGCGCCAGTGTCAGTGATTTTTCTGCGCTGTATACTACGGTGAAATGCCAAAGATATTTACCCATACCGGAGGGAGCCCACTCGGCGGCCTCGACCAGCTGCATGACTTGGTCTTTGGGAGGGAGTTTGGATTCAAACGCACGCGTAGAGCGGCGGGATTTGATGATCTGCATCAGGTTGGACATGGAAAAACCTCCTTGATTAGAATAAATATAGTATAGCCCCTATGCGGTCATGTTTCAAGACAACATCACCAAAAATGCAGATTGATGTGTAAAAAAACTGTGAAAAGCAGGGTTTCTGTGATATACTGATACAGATTCAAAATGATAAACAGGAGACGGATACGATATGATTACAATCAGCGATCTGAGCTTGAATTTCAGCGGAGAACCGCTGTTTAAGGACGTGAATCTGAAGTTTACGGAAGG